>JAFSWW010000043.1 GCA_017444345.1 Synergistaceae bacterium
CTAGGGCGGGCGGGTGGGAAGGATAAAAGCGTGCGCGGGGGACTCGTTAATAGCTGTTATGGCTGTAAATGTTTATATAATGGGAATAATTTAGAGTTTTGTTATTCGCGATATTTATAATTAGGCAAGACTCGCTATACACGGGCAATTATTGAGAGATTTGCGGTAAAATTTATTATTATGAATTTAGGAGTCTTTATTAATGAACGATAAAAAAATTTCTGTAGCTATGGCTTCATATAACGGCATAAAATATATAGGTGAGCAGTTAGACTCAATCAGGACTCAGACTCTAAATCCCGATGAAGTAATAATTTGTGATGACTGCTCAAATGACGGCACATTTGAATTTTGCCGCGATTATATAGCGAAATATAATTTAACCGGCTGGGCAGTTTACCGGAATGATAAAAATTTAGGTGTCCTGCAAAACTTTAGACTCGCTATGAATAAATGCACGGGCGATTATATTTTTACCTGTGATCAAGACGATATTTGGCTGCCTGATAAGATTCAAGCTATGACTCAAGCAATGAACGAGAATAATAATATAATGCTGCTCGTTTCAAATTATCAGGCAATTGACTCGAATAAACAAAAAATTAACGCTCATTTAAGAAATATAACAAGGAACGACGGCGAAATTATTAGACTCCCGTTAAAAAATTACTGGCTCGAAAATGTCAGGCCGGGCTGTGTTATGGCATTCAGGCGTGAAATTCTTGAGAGACTCAAAATTTTTGATTCAGCTGATAAACTTCATGACTCTGTACTTTGGCAGCACGCTGTTATTATGGACTCGCTTTATTTGATTAACAGGCAGTTAATACTATTCAGGCGGCATGAGAATAACACGACTGCGGCATTTCACGAGGCATTATCACTTGAGAGAAAGATTAAAGATTTACGCGCTGACTCAGAATTATACAAAAAATTTTTAGCGCATTCTAAAGAACTCGGCATAAATAATATAAATCATGAATTACTAGAGAATAAACAAAAATTTTTGACTCAACGAATAAATATTTTAGCTAAGAAAAATTTATTTGCTATTATATATTTCGTTATTGCCAATATAAAATTTTATCCGACCTTGCGCAACGCATTATCGGACATTTACGCAGCTATATTTATAAGAAATTAGGGAGATTTGAACACTTGAAACGTTCAGTAATAAAAACTTTTTCGCGGTTACACAGCAATCAATCAATACTAGAACGCGCGGGAATTTCAGCACGTGCCTTTACTTGTCCGAATGAATCGCATTTAATCGCAATATTTCCGGATTCACTTCAGGCCGCAGAATTCTTGAATGACTCTAAGGCTCTTCACCCTGAACGAAATTATTTCATGCTTAAAGAATTGCCGTTATCAGCGCAAAATACGGGAATTAAAGCATTATTACTCGAACGGGGGGAGACTCTCAGGAACTGGGTCAAAGATTCGGGCGTTCTCATAGCGACTCCGGGGGCGTTAATGTCATCTTGCTTGCTGGGAAGTGCCAAACTTGAAATAAAATTATCGCAAAAAATTTCACCCGATAAAATAAAATCTTGGCTCGAAATTGCCGGCTATAAACGTTCAAATTTAGTCTGGGCTCCGGGACAATATATTCAGCGCGGTTATATTCTTGACGTTTTTGATCCCGGTTATGCTATGCCGTTGAGATTTGAATTTTTTGATGACGAGATTGAGCGAATCGGCGCATTTCACCCTGACACGCAGAAAACCAGCTCCGAATTAATGGCACTTGATAATATAGTTTTACACGGCTTGAATGAGTCAATACAAAAATTTCCTGATGATTTATTGCCGTCTGATACCTGCATAATCTTATATGAGCCTGACAAGATAGAGACCCAGTCAGAATCTTTTATGTGGCTGTGGCGTGAATTATATTTTGAATCAGGATCAGAATATGACGTAAAATTTTGGCTTGAAACTTTCATGAAATTAGCAGTATTTCCGGTAATAAGAATCACGTCAAACCCTGACAAGATAAATTCTGAACTCTCAACAGAGCCATTACCGGCATTTAAAGGCAGTCCCGAATTAATTTTGCGTCTGTGTGAAGATTTGCAGTCAAGAAATTATAAAGTTGAGATATATTCGCGCAACCCAGTATTTAAGAAATTGCCGTATGAATTTCACGAGGAGTCAATAACTGCGGGATTTGTCGATAATGCTTCAAAGCGGGCTTTTATTTCAGACAGGGAACTATCAGGAATCACCGCAAATATTTCGTTGACTCAGTGGCGCGCTCCTAACGAATGGAACGAGGGCAGATTATCACCGGGCCAGCTCGTTATACATGACGATTTCGGGCGGGGAGTTTTCCGGGGAATCGAAAATATTAACGCAGCCGGGTCTCCTGTTGATGCTCTTGTTATAGAATTTGCCGATAATCAGAGATTATTAATTCCCGTTTTGCAGTCCTATAAATTAACCGGCTTGAACGAACACGAGAACGAAAATATTACGCTTGATAGTTTACGCAGCAAAGTATGGAAAAATAAATCACGCAAGACTCAGGAGCAGGCCGAGGCGGAGGCAAAAATTTTACTTGAAATCTACGCAAAAAGAGAACTCGAACGCAGAAAGCCATTTGACGAGACTAACGAAATGTACGACGAATTTATTAGAGCATTCCCATATAATGAGACTTCAGACCAGTTAAAGGCAGTTAGCGAGATCATGAAAGATTTATCATCAAATTATCCTATGGATAGATTATTAGTCGGTGATGTAGGATTCGGGAAGACTGAAGTTGCGTTAAGAGCGGCATTTAGAGTCATTAATTCCGGCTTTCAAGTTTGCGTACTCGTTCCTACGACTATATTAGCACAGCAGCATTTTACAACTTTTCAGTCAAGATTGAGCGGATTCCCTGTTAAAGTCGGGCTTGTCTCAAGATTCGTGAGTTCTAAGGAAGTCAAGAAAGTTTTAGAGTCAACTTCAGAGGGGCAAATTGATATATTAATCGGGACTCATAAATTGCTGCAGAAAGGCGGCGTAAAATTTAAGCGTCTAGGATTATTAATTATTGATGAAGAACACAGATTCGGCGTTATGCATAAAGAAGGACTCAAGCAAAATTACGGCTCTGTTGATATTTTGAGTCTTTCAGCGACTCCGATACCCCGGACTCTTGCTATGTCGTTAAGGGGCTTGCGTAGTATTTCCGTGTTATCGACTCCGCCTGAAGATAGATTACCGGTTTCAACTTATGCGGGAGTCTGGAATGCTGCAATTATCCGTAAAGCAATAACTTACGAGCTTAACAGGGGCGGACAAGTATATTTTTTGTCTAATAAGATTTCACGAATGCCCGAACATGAAAAAATGTTAAAAGCCTTCTTCCCTGATTCACGAATAAAGACAGCTCACGGCCAAATGAACGAGAAAGAATTAGAAGCTACTATGCTTGAATTTTATTCGGGACAAATTGATATATTAATCGCGACGACAATAATAGAAAGCGGCTTAGACGTAGGACGTGCTAACACGATTATAATAGACAACTCGGCGGAACTGGGACTCGCTCAAATGTACCAGTTAAGAGGCAGAGTAGGCAGGCGGGGTGAACGTGCATTTGCTTATTTCTTTATTCCCGATAAGAATTCTATAACTCAAGATACACAAGATAGACTCGATGCAATTTCTACAATGACAGATTTAGGATCGGGCTATGAGATTGCAAGACGTGATTTAGACATTCGGGGCGGCGGCCAAGTGGGAGGCACTCAACAGCACGGGAATGCGAAGACAGGAAATTTTACAGTGTTTTATCGCATGTTAGAAGAAGAGTTAAACAGGCTGCGAGGCATTAAGACTCCGGAGAAAGTAGAAATAACTTCAGACAGGGGCGGGGGGCTGATTCCGTCGTATTATATTCCGCAGGATGATGTAAGAGTTACTATTTACAGAAGGCTCGTTAATGTCGTGGGACTCGATGAGCTTGATAATTTGTTAAGTGAAATGCTTGACAGGTTCGGCAAAATCCCCGACGAGGCGAATTATTTAGCGGGTTTGACTGCATTAAGAAATTTCGGCGGACAATTCGGAATTAATAAACTCGAAATCAGAAAAGGAGTCGTAAATATTTATTGCAAGAGTCGAGAAATCCCCGAAAATATCAAGAAATATTTGCGTTATCTTGGCCGTAATATGAGATATATTAATTAATGTTATAATATCTTTCACGAGGGAGCCCCAGAGAGTAAGCAGGGACTCTTCAACCGAGGGGATCCGCCCCTGCAGAAAGGCGGTGCAATGCGATGTCTAAGAAAGGCCGCAAGAACAACGCTAATAAGAAGCAGCGACGTGATTACCTGTCGGGGTTACATCACCTAATCGCTGCTATATTCTATCTTGTGAAACTTGTCTTGTTTTTACTGGATAGGTTCTCCAGATAAAACGGGTAAATTTGTACTTCGTTGGAGTAGCTAGCTCCCTCACCGCTGCTCCTATAAAATCGTAGGACTAATTCACATGCCCCTATTTTATCACAATTAATGCTCTTTTTCTTTTTCCTTAGCTGCCATATCACGCAAAACTCTTCGCAAAATTTTGCCCGATCCTGACAACGGAAATTCACTCACAAATTCTATAGCCCTTGGAGTCTTGAAATGTGCGAGTCTCTCTTTCGCAAATTTTATAATGTCCCGTTTTTGTTCGCTGCTGTCATCTGCTCCGTCCTCAAGCAAAATATACGCCTTTGGAATTTGTCCGTTAATATCGTGAGGCATTCCCACAACAACGGCCTGACGTACTGCGGGGTGATCTGCTAAAACTTTTTCGACTTCTTGCGGGTACACGTTGAATCCTCCGACTATTATAATATCTGTAACTCTGTCAAGAATATACACAAAGCCTTCTGAGTCAATTCTCACGTAATCGCCCGTGTTAAAATATCCGTCCGAGTCAAATCTTTCTGCCGTTATTTCAGGAGCGTGCAAATATCCCGGAGTTACTGAAGGCCCCTTCACCCATAAAACTCCCTCATCGTCCGGAGTGTCCTTGCCCTCTTTAGTCTTGAGTTTATAGTGATAGCCGTTAATTACCGGGCCTATACTGCCAATTTTTTGATGCACACAATCTTGATTCATGCAAATAACCGGCGATGTTTCCGTGAGTCCGTAACCTTCTGTTATGTCCCGGCCAAGCAAATTTAATGACTGCTTATGAACGTTAGGATTTAATTTGTCGCCGCCTGTGCAGATTATTCGGATTCGTGATAGAGGTTCGGGGGGCATTTTACCTTTTTCGACTGACATTAATAAAAACGACATTATTGCAGGCACTACGAACATGACATCAATTTTTGCTTCAGTTATTGCTCTGATTGTTACAGCAGGCGGAAGGAATGACGGGGCAATCGCTAATTTAGCATTCAGGACGAGCGGCAAAATTATTGTAACAGTGTAACCGAATGAGTGAAAATTTGGCAAAACATTCAAGAAAGTATCTTGACTGCTTAGTGATTCGACTCTTTCGCGGGTTGCTATGCAGTTACTATATAAATTATCATGAGTCAAAGGCACTGCTTTAGGGAGTCCGGTCGTCCCAGATGTCGAAAAAATTACGGCGTATTCTTCACTTTCGGGCGGCTGAGTAGTTCCTGAAATTTCCGGCAATTTCTCAGCGTTCAAATCACATGTAAAGCAAGGCCAGTTAATTCCCTTGATTTCGTGTTCTGATATTACTGCAAACGGCTTTATTAATTCGAGAGTTCCAGCTAATGACGAGCCGAATTTTTCGTTAAGCGGGCAAAAGATTCCCCCTAATTTCCATACAGCTAGAGACAACGCAGGAATCAGGGGCGAATTTCTTAGCATTACTACGAGCCTTTGACCCTTTGAGAACCCCGCGCGCTTTAATGACTCCTCGCAATTATTCACGAGCTTTAATAAATCCCTGCGTTTATGCCAGACTCCGTCCTGCCAGTATAAATTAATTTCGGGATCTGATTCTAAATTTGGAATAATAACATTTTCGAGCCGCATTATTTATCACGTTCTTTCTGACGCAAGACACGTCTTAAAATTTTACCAGTCGCAGAAATAGGCAGAGAGTCAACAAATTCAATAGCACGAGGGACTTTATAGTGTGATAATCTTTCTTTGCAGAATTTCACAAGCTCGCTTTCTGTTACGTTTATTTCAGGATTGCGAATTATGAACGCCTTGGGAACTTCTCCGCTTATATCGTTTGGCATTCCCACGACGACGGCCGTATTTACTGCGGGATGTTCTGATAATATAGCCTCGACTTCCTGAGGGTAGACGTTAAAGCCTCCGACTATGATAATATCAGTTACTCGATCTAAAATTTTTATATACCCGTCTGAATCTATCTGCACATAATCGCCCGTGTTAAACCAGCCGTTAATAAATCTCTCGCGCGTAACTTCTTCAGCATGATAATAACATGATGTTACAGAAGGCCCACGAGTCCATAAAACGCCCTCGCCCGGTATATTAACTTTTTCGCCCGACTCGCTGCGTAATTCTAACTCAAATCTAGGCAGTGCAGGCCCTACTGTTCCTAATTTGCGCACTGAAGGACTCGGATTCACGGCCAAGACCGGCGAACATTCTGTAATTCCGTAACCTTCTATAACGGGGACTCCAAATGCTTGAGTGATTCTGTCGTCAAGTTTTGTGTTATATCTATCTCCGCCGGCTATAACGAGTTTTATTCCCGTTAATTTCTTCCCTGCACGTTCTAAGACTGAAGCAGAAAATCCCAGCATCGTCGGCACAAGTAATAATACTGTCGGATGTGTTAGCTCAAGAGCTTTTATCACATTTGAAGGCGGCATAAAACTTGCAACTAAAACTTGAGTCGCTCCCAGTATAAAGGGTAATACACTGCAAATTGTGAATCCAAAGGCGTGGAAATTCGGCAAAACATTTAATAAACTGTCAGAAGGTTTTAAATCGGGCACGTGTTCAAGACATGCAACGCAATTATCGTAAATATTATCATGAGTCAAGGGAACTGCTTTAGGATCTCCTGTTGTTCCTGAAGTCGAGAATATCACAGCAAGAGTCTTATCAAAATCGTCAGCAGGTTGAGTCTTACCCGTAAATTTTTCATTGCCTCGTAATTCTTCAGATCCGAATCTAGCACAAACCCAGCCCGCTTTATTTAACGAGTCCTCTAATTCGCTTTTCACTCCGTCTGATAATATAACTGCAAACGGCTTTAATAAGTCAAGAGTCTTCAATAGTGAAATTTCTCCGGTCTTCTCGTTCAATGGGCAGAATACCCCTCCGAGTTTCCATGCTGCATAAATCATCGCTAGAGTCATCGGTGAATTTGGCATTAATACCGCTAATCTTTGGCCGACAGTAAATCCCGACTCGCTCAATAAGTCAATAACTTTATTTGCAAGCTCGCCGAACTCTTTACGAGACAGCCATTTATTATTAAACCAGCAGCAATTATTATCAGGATTTGAATTTATATATTTGCTCATATAATCAGAAAGATTCATTATTTATGACTCCTTTCACGCTTTATAAAATATGCACATGCGAGAATCAACGCGCCCGCAAAGCCCGTATTACAACCGCCCCCGCCTGATTTGTGAACATACATTTGCTGATTTACGTTTACAGTAAAAGATATATTTGTAGAATCTCCTTCAGGAAATGGACGCGCTTCAAGTGTTATAACTGACTCGCCTGTTTCTTGGCCTGCTGTGAGTCTCACACTGTCGCCCGAAACTATTTCAGCTGTAACTATATTATTTGCCGACGAACTCACATTTAATGAATAATCGCCGTCTTCAAATATAATATCATTCATATCGATTGTTACTTCAGGAATTAATATTCTTGTCTGCTCAACATACATTGTTAAATCGTCAATAGGAGTAATTGAGGCTCTAAGTGGTCTGCGAGCTTCAGTGCCTGCTGTTATGTAAATTGCGTTTGAAGTCTTGCTCATTTCTCGCCCGTTTGAGTCCCACCCGTGAACAGTTGCCGTTATATAAGTGCTTCCCGTTCCTACTGCGTGGGCTTGGCCTTCTGAGTCGATTTCTATAATTGCCGCATTATCGCTTTTCCATTCGACACCTGAAGGCGGATAATCACGAACATTTAACGACGAGTCCAGCGGGTAAATATCAATGCTTATTTTTTCAGTCGTGCTGACTTGCATATATGGGTAATGATTTATAAATATACTCTCAACTGCAACGGGTAAGGCCTCATAAGCTCCCGAATCACTATAATTTAACTGCGGCCTCGATGTTCCTATTTCGTCATATTCGATATTATAATTATTTGAAGGATTCACAAAATCTCTTGCCGGTGATGTTCCTGTGAGTTTGATAATTTCTACTCCGTCAATATTTTCAAGCAACGGCAGCCCGTAAGAATTTGTTAATAATACGTCGCTCAATTTCTGACCTGATAAATTATTAGAGCTAAAATTATAATTACTTGTCCCGATAATATTATCATTGCCGGATAAATTGCCCGAGTCAGCTTTATAAATATCGTTGCTGCTTGTATTGCCGACTATTACAGACGCAAAAATATTCATTGTCCCATTTCTGACAGCAAGAGCGCCGTTATCTGCTATATTTCCTGCGACAGTACAAAAAATTAATCTCGTCGTCCCGTTCGTAGCACATACAGCCCCGCCGAAATTCTCGGACTCGTTATTGTAAAATGTGCAGTTAGTAAATTCAACATTTGAGTCAGGCCCTGTGATTTTTACTGCTCCGCCGTCGTCTGCTATAACTTGGCCTCCCTTGAATGTTAAGCTGTCAAATAAAACAGTCCCGGCCGTAACAGTAAAAAGCCTCGTACCCTTTGCAGCAGTTAGAGACACCCCGCCGCCGTCAATAATAACATTTGAATTCAGCGTTAATTCTTTAGGAAGAGTCAGAGATTTTATAGACGAGTCAAAATAAATATAATTCTCCGTGCTTTGTGAAGAGTTTACGCCGTTGACAGCCCAAGCAAGTGAGCCGCTCCCGTCCGCATTAGTCGTCGTTACTGTGAAAGTTTCTGCCCATGATAATGAACTCATCAAGAGCAAGAATATAATTACAGCAAAAAATTTTTTATGCATGAATAAGTCAAACCTCCTGAAAAATTTTATATGATTCAACACGCTATATTTTAACTGTTGAGTCGTGATTCTGTGAAAGATTCTATAAATTTTTTTATGATAGAATGATTGTAAATATTTTATTGATTAATCAGCAAAACAAGAGAGATTTTACAGCTACATTTACAGCTACAAAAATATTAAATTTTTCCAGTTATAGCAATTATTTATAAAGCAAAAAAATTTTGTTATATGCAAAAAATTTCGCGGTAATTTTGAGTGCATAGAGTCATAAAATTTTTAGCAATCTTCACGAGTTCACACAAAAAATTTTTACACGTTTATATTTTGAGTCCCGCCTGATAAATTTTTATAAATCCTAGCAATATTTTTATTAATAGTAATTCCCCGCCGCATAGTGAGTCCCGTTCACTCGACAAAATTTTATATAAATCCCGGCAAATTATGAAATCCCGTAATATTTTTATTAATAATAATTCCACGCCTCATGGTGAGTCCCGTTCACTCGACAAAATTTTATGTAAATCCCGGCAAATTATGAAATCCCGCAATATTTTTATTAATAATAATTCCACGCCGCATAGTGAGTCCCTCC
>JAFSWW010000044.1 GCA_017444345.1 Synergistaceae bacterium
CATCAAAACCTGCCCGAATATAAGAATCTCCCCGCCCGACAAGTGCAAAACCTGAAATTTTTGACTCCGGCAATTTCTCGCGCAATTTCTTGGCCAGCATTGTCCCGATCGCGTCTTCACCGTAGCCATTAGAAGCAATTATAATTTTTGGCCTTAATGCTTGAGTGAGTGCGTTAAAAAATTTTTCCGGTTCATTTAATACGGCCTTGACTCTGGGAATAACGAGCGCGATTCCCTCCGGCCAAGTGAAATTATCAGGAAAATTATATAAATCCTTCTCTGTACACGTTATGAAATCTGCTTTGCTTTTTATTGCGAGTTTGCATAATTCTTGAATGTCCTTACGCGTATATCTGTGATGATCTCTAAAATTTTTGCCGCCCGTTATAGTCAGTCCCATTTGAATAAGTGAACGCTTGAAACTTTCCGGATTACCAATTGCAGAGAACGCGAAAACTTTTGAGTCTTTGCCCGGTCTTGTATCAGTGCCATATAACAGCCAGTCGGTAAATTCTAATCTTGACGTGAAAATTTTTGACGAGTCTATATATTTGCTGATTTGTCCGCGTAAATTATTTAATTCATGACTCGTAACCTGCTCGGATTTAGTCAAAACTATTAAATCAGCTCTTGAGAGTGCGTTAATTTTTTCGCGCATTATTCCATCGGGTAAAATCTGCCCATTTCCGAACGGGCAGACTGAGTCAATTAATACAATATCTACATCACGGCCCATTATTTTATGTTGAAAAGCGTCATCAGCTATAACGAGTTCACACCCGCAATTTTTCAGAGCATTAACACCGTCGAGTCGTTTTTTAGCTACGGCAATCGGCATATTTGGCAGTTCACGAGATAATAATAACGGCTCATCACCGATTAAATCGCGCTTTCCTTCTCCGTCACGTATTAATATAGCCTCGTGAGTTTTGCCCGAATATCCCCGTGTTACGATTCCTGTTTTAATGCCTTTGGAGCTCGTGAATTTAGCAAGCATCTCTACAAATGGAGTCTTGTTTGTGCCTCCGTATGTAAGATTTCCAACACTTATTAACGGTAAAGGCGGCTCAATAGTCTTTAATAGTCCATGAGAACGCAAAAATTTATTCACGTAAAGAAACGCGCTGCCCAGCCAAGAAAACGGCCTGAAAATTATATCAGCAAGTAAATTATATTTCTCGCCTTTAACATGTTTCATGTAAGTATCTATAATCATTTATTATTTATTGTCCAATTCCAAATTGTAATTTATATAATTCTGCATAAAGTCCGCCCTGTCTTAATAATTCGTCATGAGTCCCGGATTGAATAAAATTCCCGTTCTCAAGCACTAAAATTTTATCAGCTTCTCTGACTGTTGATAATCTATGAGCTATTATAAACGCTGTCCGGCCTTGCATGGCTTGATTTATTGCGCGCTGTACCTGTCTTTCTACTGCTAAATCTAATGAGCTTGTAGCCTCGTCAAGTATTAAAATTTTCGGATCTCTTATTACTGCTCGTGCGATTGCTATTCTTTGACGCTGGCCCCCTGAAAGAGTTACTCCCCGTTCGCCGATTTCTGAATTATATTTATCGGGTAAACTCTCAATAAATTCGCGTATATCTGCAATTTCTGCGGCTTGAATAATTTTTTGCATGTCTTGATTCTCTAGTCCATAAGCAATATTAAACGCAAGAGTCCCCTTCATTAAGATACATTCTTGCGGAACTATTCCGATTTGACGGCGTAAATTTTTCAGCGATAATTCTTTAATGTCATAGCCATCAATAATAATTCTGCCTTCTGAAGGGTCATAGAATCTCGGTATTAAGTCAACGAGCGTAGATTTTCCGGAACCTGTAGGGCCGACTATTGCAATTTTTTCGCCTGCTTTAACGTCAAGATTTATATTATGCAAAATTTCTTGGCCGTGATTATAATAAAAGCTGACATTTTCAAATTTTATATTGCCCGATAATTTATGATTTATGCCTGAGCCTGCATTATTCGATTCTGCCGGAGTGTCTAACATGTCAAATATTCGTTCAGATGATGCTATACTGCGCTGTAAGTTGCTCATTTGATTCATGATTGTGCGTATGGGCTGGACCATGAAAGCTATATAGCCTATGAAAGAAATTAATTCGCCCGGTGTTAAACCGCCGTCGATTACATTATGACCCCCGAACCAGAAGACGACTGCCAGCGCAAAAATTAAGAAGACTTCTATAACTCCCGCTAAAATTCCCTGAATAGAGACAGCCTGTAATAATGCTTTATAATTTTTCCTGTTCGCATCAGTGAATCGCGTTAATTCCTCGTCTTCAGTGGCAAATGAACGGACGACTCTAATTGCCGAGAATGCTTCTTGTGCAGTTGCTGTGATATTTGCTAGCTGTTCTTGAACGTTATGACCAGCCCGGCGCAATTTCTTAGACGCGAAAGAAAGCAATAACGCTACAACCGGCAATACTAGAATTATTAAGCAGGTCAGCCGCCAATTTATATATATAATGAATCCGAACATGCCCAGAAACGTGAATAAATTAAATATTAAATCAACTATAGAATTTGAGACGAGATTTTGCAGTGTTTCTACATCTCCGGTAATTCTGCTCATTAACTCGCCTATTCTTGACGCATAAATTTTTTTGAGGCTCATTCTTTGAATATGATCATAGAGTTCTATTCGCAAATCCATTACTACACTTTGGCCGGCCTCGTTCATTAAATAACGCTGATAATATGTAGTAATTGCCTTGAGTCCAAATATAATAACAAGTGCAACGCAAATAATATTTAACATCAACAAATCGCGCGAAAATAATACGTCATCAACTACATTTTTAAATAAATACGGCGGCAGAATATTTAACCCGGCTGAAAGAATCATAAATATCACAGCTAGAAAGAGTTTAACCCAGTATTTACGAATATATTTAGAGAGTCTAAGAAAATTTTTCATGATGATAATACTAAATCGCACAATCTTGAGGCCGCACCGGATTGACCTGACAATTTCAATAATTCGTCACGAGTTGATTTAAGCATTTCTTGATTCGTAATGTCCTCAAAAATTGCTCCGGCGACATCTTTAGGCGTTATATCTCCGTACATTTCGCGCAAAATTTTAGAGTCAGCTATCCTGTTAGGAAGAGAAATTACACCATTCCAGCGTTTTATTACACGTAATGCGCCTAACTTTCTTAATTTCCGGCCAAGTATAGGCAGATTTGCGAGAATTCCTAACACTCCGGATAATGGCACAAAGCGCAAAAATTTTTCAGGAGCTATAACGAGTCCCGGAAGTCCGCAGTGCATCATCTCAAAAGTATTCGTACCCGGCTGAGTCAAAGCGTAATCTGATTGTCTCATTGCTACACCTGCATTTGATATGACGGGATTTAAGCCTGCTTTTTGCCAAATTTCAAGCTCTGACTCCGGCATAAAACGAGAAAATAAAGCGCGGACTCTTATATTGGGAATTCTTTCACGCAAAAATTTACGCACTTCACAGACCCATTCAAGCACAGCAGCCCGAATCATGGGACGACTACCCGGCAAAATTAACAATCTCGGCGAGTTATCATCTTTAGGCCAGTTCCATTTTTTAATTTCTGACTCGTTCAAGTCCATTTGTAGAGCGTCTTTAACAAGATCTCCTATAACTTGAACATTATCGAGATTCCCGGCCTGTTTCTTGTATGCTGTGAGAGTTCTTATACCCGGAAAATTTATTTTTTTCGGCGCGTAAGTGTACCAAGTCAGTGAGACATTTGCACTCTTTGCGAGCCTCTGACCGAACATAATATCACCGCCCAATTGAATAACTGCGTCAGTTCTCTCAAACGGTAAATCATGCCAAATTTTTGACGCATCTGCAGGACCCTCAAGTTTATCTACAGCTAACAAAGAAGCCGCCCGCCTCTCATGACCTGAAGCAAACTGACACGGCAAAATCCATAATGATACAGAGTGCCCGCGTTTTCTGAATTCCATAGCAACAGGCCGAACCCAGCCCCATAATTCTCCCGGGCCGTTCGTTAAAATTGTTATTCGCAAAAAATTCACATCCCCGAAATAAAATACTTAGCAAATCAGAATATTTTATAATAATTAATGACGAGAAGGAAATTTTTTATGTAATTATAAATATAAATCAGGAGAATAAATAAATTTGTACAGAAAATTATTAGCAAGTGTTAGAGAATATAAGAAATCATCTTTACAAGCTCCGTTTTTCGTCTCTCTTGAAGTCGTGATGGAGTGTATAATTCCCTTCATTGTAGCAAAACTTGTGAATCAAATTCGTGCGGGCTGTGATTTTATTATCATGCTTGAATATGGCGTGATTCTCGTGATAATGGCTTTCTTGTCGCTTTTATTCGGGATAATTGCGGGTAATGCCTGCTCGACTGCCTCATGCGGATTCGCTAAAAATTTGCGGAGTGATTTATTTAGATCTATACAAAAATTTTCATTTGAGAATCTCGATAAATTTCCTACTGCCTCACTTGTTACGAGACTCACAACTGATGTGTCAGGAGTTCAGGAAGCATATATGATGATTATTCGTACAGTTATAAGAGCACCGTTAATGCTGATATTCTCGTTTATAATGGCGTTGATAATGGGCGGGAGAATCGCGTTAATTTTTTTGTTGACTGCGCCGTTTTTAGGGGGCGGGCTTTATTTTCTTTCTAAGCTGGCTATGATTACATTCAGGAAAATATTTCGCAAGTACGATAAATTAAATAATTTGATTCAGGAAAATATACGGGGAATCAGAGTCGTTAAATCATTCGTCCGTGAAGATTACGAGAAAGAGAAATTTTCACGCAGTGCCGAAGAAATTTGCAATGATTTTATACGAGCTAGGAAAATTTTAGTGCTGAATAATCCCTTAATGCAATTTTGCTTGTATATAGTCATGATATTTATATTGTATTACGGATCTTATAAAGTAATCACGACTCGCGGGCTTGATTTGAACATCGGGCAGATTTCGTCATTAATCACATACGGAACTCAAATTTTAGGGAGTCTTATGCGCCTGTCTATGGTACTTGTTATTATTACCCTTGCAAGAGAGAGCGCAGTACGTATTGTTGAAGTCTTAGAAGAAGGGGAGAAACCTGCACTAACAAGCCCGGTTAACGGCATTAAAGAAATTTCAAGCGGAGAAATAGAATTTATTGACGTAAATTTTATATATAATTCAGCAAGAAATCAGCAAAATATTTTACATGAAAGCATGACGGGAACGCAAAATCTTTCACACGATAACGACTCTAATAGCAATAAAAATATTTCAGGCTCGCAAAATTTCTCACATGAAAGCATGACGGGAACGCAAAAATTTTCACATGATAATGACTCTAACACGCAAAATTCAAGACTCTACGCACTAAGAAATATAAATCTGCACATAGAATCAGGCTCAACGATCGGAATAATCGGGGGGACTGGCTCATCAAAGACTACGCTAATACAATTAATTCCGAGACTCTATGACGTAACGAGCGGCGTTATAAAAATTTCCGGTCATGATGTTAAAGAATATGATTTGAACTCGCTGCGAAATAATATAGCTCTAGTTCTGCAAAAAAATGAGCTTTTCACGGGAACTATACGCGATAATTTACTATGGGGCAATGAGAACGCGACGGACTCGCAAATTATAGAAGTCTGCAAAATCGCTCATGCTGATGAGTTTATCGAGAAATTACCCGCAAAATATAATACTCACATTGAACAGAACGGCACGAATTTATCAGGCGGACAGAAACAAAGATTATGCATAGCCCGGGCGTTATTAAAGCAGCCTAAAATTTTAATTCTTGATGACTCAACAAGTGCTGTAGACACTCATACTGATGCGCTAATACGTTCAGGATTAAAAAATTATCTGCCTAATACTACTAAAATTATAATTTCACAGCGTATATTATCAGTTCAGGATGCTGATAAAATTATTGTCATGGATGACGGAGAAATAAAAGCGGTCGGAACTCATAAAGATTTATTAAAGTCGAGCGCAATTTATAACGAGATTTATTTATCACAGACAAGAAAGGAGCTATTATAATGACTAAAAAATTTCTAGCAGTCTTAATTATTGCGTTAATCTGTATGAATGCTGATACTTGTTTTGCTGAATCGTGGAGTGCTTATTTTGGGTCTTACTGGGATTATTTTTTCGGGACAAATGACGGCCAAGAGAATCCGGACTCAAACTCAGCAAGTAATAAAGCAGCTTTACCGGAAAATATCGCTAAAAACTGGGACAAATTGACGGATTCACTGAATGACGCGCTTCAATTACGTGACAAACAAGAAAATTTGCCTAATAATGCATGGTTCGGAGAAGATAAACAAAGCAACGCAGCAAAAATTAATAAATTACTAGACTCGGCACTGAGCATATTAATTAACGGCGAGGCCGGACAAATGCGTCACGAGGCTTCAGAATTACGCGCAAAAATCGCAAAAATGAGAGTCGAACTCGATACACTGCGCAACAAAAAAATTACTGCACCTGACAGCAATTATTATATATTATTCTGGAGACTCACAAAGGAGAAGGCCGAGAAAAGAATTATAGAACTCGAACGCGAAATAAAATCGAGTGAGGAGTCTTTATCGCTCATAAATGCTAAACTTGCGGACTCGTTAAGAAATATCGGGCTTGATCTTGACGCTTCACAGGTTGAAATATTAATGAATTCAGTTACAGGCGATGATTTACTGCAAAATGCCGTAGTGTTCGACAACGTTAAAAAAATTGTCGGCAAACTTGAGGAACTCGCGCAGAATGACTCTAACAGCCTTGACATTACACGCAGATATTCAGGTTTATATTTAGTCTTGAATGACTTATTGATTTATACTCAGGACGAGCTAATAAAGAAAATTGATTTGTCATATAAGCCTAGTCTTGCAGCAATCATAAAAGAGGCCGGCGAACTTCAACGAGACGCGCAAAATAAGAGCCGCAACCGGGCATATACTCAAGCACAGAGAGACTCATTTATTCAGAATGCCGAGTCAAATGCTTTAACGCTCAAAGTCGCAAATTTGTACGTGAAATTACTTGACCAGCAAAGAAATGCAACACTTGAGAGTATCAGGAGCCTGAAATTAAATCGGGACTTGGCCGAGAACACTTATAAAACTGTCAGGAGTTCGGGAGAATTGCGGGGGCTTATTCATTCGGGATTGAGTTTATTTGATACGATTAATGCGTTAAAGATGCCGGAGTTGAAAATTTTTGAGAGCGGAGCAATGAGGCTCGAATTTGAAGAGATTAACAGGCGGCTCAAGAAATAAATAATTATTTTATTGCAGTTCTCGTAAAAGGGGGCTGCAATTTTTTTATCGAGTCTTTATTCAGTCCAGTCGTCAAGCATAAGGTCGTCAATGCGTGAGAATTCGCTAATATTATTAGTAACTAGTACACCCCCGCGAGCATATACAGTAGCAGCTATTATTAAATCATCGAAGCCGATTCTTTTGCCTGTGCGCTCAAGATTTGCCCTGATTCTGCCGTAAATTTTTGTCATAGATTTATCGAACGGAACGATCTCAAAAGGTTCGCAAAATGTCATAACTTTCTCTAACTCTTTATCAGGGGTTATACTTTTCATAGCTCCTGTTAATAATTCACCTTGTACAATTGCAGGCAATTTTATAAAGTCCATTTCAGAATCAACTTTATTTATTAATTTATCATTACGTCCCCTCATGTAAAATATACATATATTGCTGTCGAGATAATAAATTTTATTATTCATCATTAAATGCCTTCTCTAGTTCGCAATCAGGGATAATATACGCGTCTCTAGGTCTCACAAAAGATTCATCTTGTATAGATCCATACGTTTCGCGAGCCCATGCCTTTCGACCTTCGGGAGTACTGAAATCAAATTTTTTGATTCGTATCTTATAGCCGCCAACGTCAACTTCTTTATATTCTTGCATGATAAAGCCTCCTAAATAAAATTAAATATTTTGTATATTATATATTATTTGCCGCAAAAAAAACTCCCTCGCAATAAATCACGAGAGAGTCAAAAATTTTTATAAATCCTTACGCGTTAAACCTCATAGGGCTTAATCTCGCGCACAACGTCTAAAATTGTCCCGTCTCTTGCTTCAAGAATAGCTACAACTTTATCTTTCCATTGTAAATCATCAGGTCTGCCTACGAGTGAATATGCTTTCTCCTGAAGTTCTTTAATGGGAACGTGTTTAATTCCTGCCTTGTCAAGAGCTTCTATAATGTCGGGTCTATTAGGATTTACTGCCGTCCCGTAATCAGTAACAACAACGTCAACGCAGTCGCCCGGAGTCGTAACTGTAACAACTTTCTCGCAAATTGTCGCCATTCTCCCGCGTGTTAAAGGAGTAACTATAACGCAGCATTTTGCGCCCGCCGCTGTGTCAGGATGTCCGCCCGGTGCACCGCGTAAAACTCCGTCGGAGCCTGTAATAACGTTCACGTTAAAATCAATATCGACCTCAAGAGCTGCTAATACAACAAAATCAAGTTTATTCACAAATGCGCCTTTATTTGCCGGATTAGCATATTCGCTCGCTGTCATTTCGTGATGATTCGGGTTTGAGCGTATATCTTCAATTGCTGCCACGTCGAAATCCTGAACGTCAATAATTTGTCCGACCTTGCCCTTTCTCTGAAGTTCACAGATCGGCCCCGTTATTCCGCCAATTGCCCAAGCCATTTTTATGCCCTTTGCGTCCATTAAAGGCTCAAGGAATCTATTTACAGCGAGTGAAGGCCCGCCCGCTCCTGTCTGGAAAGAAAATCCCTCTTTGAACCATGGACAAGCTGCTATAACTTTCGCAGTATTCTCGGCCATCATTAAATCACGGGGATTCTGAGTCATTCTTGCTGCTGCACTGGCTATTTTTTTCGGGTTGCCTATTTCGTCAACTTTCACGACATAATCAACATTTACACCGTGAATGCTGGGCGGAAAATTCGGATATGGCACAAGTGTATCAGTAATTACTACAACTTTATCGGCATATTCTGAGTCTGGTACTGCATAAGACAATACACCGCAATCACTCTTACCGCCGAGCGCGCGTGCATTCCCGTATTCGTCTGAAGTGGGTGCGCCTATAAATGCTACGTCAATATGAACGTCGCCCTCTTCAACAGCTCGGACTCTTCCGCCGTGTGAACGCAAAATCGCAGGAGTCTTTAATTTTCCGTGTGAGACAACATCGCCCATTCTGCCGCGTATACCTGAAGTCTGAATACCTGTTACAATTCCCTGTTCTATATAGTCAGCAATAGGATCGTGAGCACTTCCCAGACTCGACGCAGCAATTGTAATATCTTTTATGCCGAGATCAACTATTTCCTTCATTACCATATTAACAATATAATCGCCGTCTCTAAAATGGTGGTGAAAAGAAACTGTCATGCCGTCTTTAAGTCCGCAGGCGATTACAGCATCACGAATTGAAGGAAGTATTTTACTCTCTTGAGGTTTCTCGTAAATTTTGCTTGTCGGGCCGGCCTTCTTTATATATTGTCCGTCTCTGTAGCCCTTCCCCTGATAGGGTTCATATTTGCGCCCATTCTTTAACTCAACTGCTAATGCTTCTGCGGGTATCTCTCTTCCAACTGCGTTTTTCATCTCTAAAGATCCCCCTCATAAATTCCGCTGGCTTTTGCGAGTCTTATAACTCTTTCAGCACCCGGAACAAACGCTATATCTATCATTTTACCGCCCTCAATTGTGAAGACTCCGACTCCCTCGGCTGCGTGTTCACGATAAGCACGAACTATTTTCTCGGCCTCCGCTATATCCTTCTGAGAAGGTGCAAGCATTTCATGTACAATCGGAATTTGTCTCGGATTAACGAGCGACTTCCCGTCAAAGCCCATTTCTACATTTTGTTTGACTTCAGCCCTGAAGCCCTCATCGTCATTAATATTCGTGAAGACCGTATCAAAGCACTGAATCCCCGCCGCACGTGCAGCCATCAACATATGACCGCGAGCCGCAAGCATTTCTATACCGCCGGGAATGACTTTAACCTGCATACACTTTCTATAATCGCCGCCCGATAAAGCCACGCCAAAGAGTCTGGGTGAAGCTGTACAGATCTCATAAGCATTTAATACGCCCTTGGGACTCTCAAGAGCTGCCATTAAAAGAGTCCTGCCTACTTCTACGCCGAATTCTTTTTCTGCTTCAGTAACTGCCGCGTCTACTGTTTTTACGTCATTTGCTGACTCAGTTTTCGCGATTCTAATTCCGTCGCAGCCTCCTGCAACACAGACTCTAATATCTTCCTTCCAGTGAGGAGTATCAAGTCCGTTAATTCTTACTATTACTTCAGTGTCGCCGTAATCAATTGACTTTAACGCGTGATAAAGTGAGAATCTCGCAGAATCCTTCTGATTTTCTGCAACAGCGTCTTCAAGATCGAGCATTATAGAGTCTGCACCGTAAATATAAGCGTCCTTAATTAATCCGGGCTTCTGTGCATTCATGAACATCATAGTCCGGCGGAGTCTAAATTTTTCCGGCTTTGGTCTTGGAATACTCATTATCTTATTACACCTCCCCAATCAAATCGGCCGTCAACATCACACTGGCAGCCCCGATAAAATGCGCATTCGACTCGAGCCTTTATTGTGCAGTCTAAAGCACCGTGATCGTTTACTATGACTTTAGCGTTTTTCACGCCGAGTCTTTCCAGTGAAGCCAGCACTTCAGCTTTTATCTGCCGTCCGTACTGGTTAATTACAGAGCTTTCAAGCGTTAAATCAATTCCGCCGCTGTCTTTCGGTTCAAGCGTAATCATTACATCGCTCGACTCAAGAGTCCCGGCAGTTCCCACCGCTTTTAACTCCATTTGAACACACACCTCCTGCAAGAGTTTATAAATTTATTAATATATCTGGAAATATTTAGTTAATTCTATCATAAAGAATGCTAGAATAATCATCTAAGAATGTCGAAATTTTTCACTAAAGGAGAAAATATTATTAATGAATTGCAAAATTGCGGTGCTCCCCTCACACCTGAAGACGAAAAATGTTCATATTGCGGAAGTTATATCGAGAGAAGCCCGGCAGAAATCGCAAAACGTCAAAGAATCAAACAAGAATCAATCAGGCGCGAGAGACTCGACTCACTTCCTAAGATAAAATTTGTGCAGATAACTTTTATTGTGCTTGCTAATATTATTACGATGGGATTCTATTCTATTTACTGGTATGTAACGAGGCGCAATACTCTTAATTCACTGACTAAAGATTATAAATTTCCTGATATAGGACTCGTAATTCATGTAACCGCGTTAATTTTATTTTACGTCTCAAATAATGAGTCAATATATTCTCTTGCGCTCCCCGTTTCGTGGCTGAGCGGGATTTATACGGCGTTCCAAGTTAAAAATATTTTGCGGTCATATGCATTAAAGAATATTGATTTAATAAATTCGGGCTCAATCAACATTATAAATTTAGTTGCTCCGTCAAGCATATTATTAATATTATTCGGCTCTATTTATTTGCAGGTACAAATTAACAAAATGATAAAATCTGAACTCTTTAAGCCTGAAATATAAATAAAAAAATTGCCCGGAAAATTTTTACATTCTCCGGGATTCTTTCTTGCTTGAATAATAAATTATTTCTCTTTCTTGAATAAACTCGCGATTATCGGCCAAAGTAATAATATAATGCTCACGATCATTAACGTCCCAGCTACAGGACGGGCGAACATGTTTACTATATTGGCGCGTGAAATAGTGTATGCTCGGCTGAAATTCCCTTCACAAATTACTCCGAGAACTAGACCGAGAATTAATGCGGCACTGTTAAATTTGCACGCTGAAATTATTAACCCGATAACACCCGCGATGGCCATAATTTTCACGTCGGCAATACTCATATTTGTAGCGTATGAGCCTATAATTGCAAGCATTATTATAATCGGCCCTAAATATGAGTAAGGCACGGCCAAGATCTGCGCAAAAACTTTCGCAATAGCAATCGCAACTATTACCATTAAAATATTTGTAACGACCATTGACGCAAATGTCGCGCTTAAATATTGAGGTTGATTCACTAAAAGCAGCGGCCCTAACTGCACACCTTTCAAGACTAAAGCACTCATCATGACTGCTGCGGCGTTACCTCCGGGAATTCCCAGCGATAATAAAGGCACCATTGCCCCGCCCGTTGCTGCGTTGTTTGCTGTCTCTGAGGCTGCTATACCGTCAATAATTCCTGTGCCGAATTTCTCCGGATATTTCGATAATTTCGTCTCGCTCGAATAACACAAGAATGAAGCAATTGTAGCACCTGCTCCCGGTAAGATTCCTATTATTGTGCCGATTACTGAACAGCGCGCAAGAAGCCACTTTATTCCCCACCATTCTTTGAAAGAAGGCATCTTTGTATTTACGCTCGCTGTGCCCTCGTCGCTCTTGAGAGTCTCGCGTTTCTTTGTCTGCTTTAATACTTCAGTTACGGCAAAGATTCCTATTAAGACAGGAATCATTTCGAGACCTGCAATTAATTCACCGCTTCCAAATGTTAATCTCTGAACTGCATACATGGGATCTTGACCGACACAGGCAAGCAATAAACCCAGCAAACCGGATATTAACGTTCTCAAAATATTTTTAGAGTCTAAGCATGTCAGAATCGAGAGTCCCATAAAAGTTATCGCAAAAATATCTGACGGACTAAATGATAACGCAGCTTGTGTTAATTGAGGTGAAAGAGTCAACATTGCCAGAGCTGAAACGAGTCCGCCTATTGCTGAACTTCCGAGCGCAATTCCTAAAGCCTTCCCAGCCTCGCCCCGTTGTGCCATAGGGTAGCCGTCAAAAGTTGTCGGAGCACTCGAAGGAACGCCGGGAATCTTGAATAAAATCGCCGTGATACTTCCGCCAGTAATTGACGAACAATATACAGCAACAAGAAATACTATAGCCGGAATCGGCTGCATTGAATACGTGAAAGGAAGTCCCAGAGCTACGGCCATTGTCGCACTGACTCCGGGTAAAGCTCCAAAAATTGTCCCGACTACTATAGCAAATACGACCATCATAAATGTATAAGGGTCAAGCAACACGCTAAATCCATTTGTGAATAATTCAAAAGTTGACATAATTTCTTGACCTCCCATTTACATTATAGAAGACTTCACGGAAGATACTATACTTTCAACATAGAGCGAGAAATTTCGCAATGCCGGTATAGTCCCCCTTGGAAGATTTACGGATAATAAGACGCTGAAGACTACATAAAGCACTAGAGTCAATAATACCGAGAAACAAGCGAGTCTAATTACATGCTTTTGTCCCAGCAATAAACCGTAAAGAAATAACACAAGCACGCAGGTTAACATATAGCCGAACGGCTCAAGAACGAAACTCGCAGCAAGAACGAGCGCAATTCCTATACACATACGGGCTCGAATGCTTAATAATGCGTCAAGTGAGAATTCGGGATTATTGCGATTTTTGCGTATTATATTAATTATATTAATCGCTATGCACACTAACAATAAAATTATTATAGCTTTAGGCCACATGTCGGGCTTGAGCGTGTAGGGATTTCTTGCTACTCTGTCAGGGATCGGAGCTTCTAAGACATTAAAGAAATATGCATAAAGCAGTCCCAGCCATAATAAAACATTACAAATTAATTCGAACACTGAATAATTCACTCCTTCAAAAATAAAAAACGGGGCATGACTCACCCCGTGAAAGTTCTATATACTATTTCGAGTAATAATCTTTCTTCATAACGCCTTCTGCCTTGAGATAATCACTTAACAATTTATAATCCTTCTCACAGTCAGCCGCGTATTCTTCAGGTCCTGCAAATCCCGGTCTCTCATCGTAACAGCCCTGTACTAAGAAAGCCTGCCACGTGGGATCTTGTGATGCCTTCTCAATTGCTGCGACTAATACGTCAATAGCTTCTTTGGGAGTTCCTTTTTTCGCAAAAATTCCGCGCGCCGGGCCTAAGACTGAATTAATGCCGAGTTCTACAGAGCATTCTACATCGGGATAACGTTTCATTCTATTTTCACAGAGTGCTAATAACGGCACTACATCGCCCGCAGCAATTAAGCCCTCAATTTCGTCCGTCCCTGTTACCATAATATCAATATGTCCGCCGACTAATGCCGAATTCATTTCAGAGCCCGACGGATATGAGACATCAAGAATGTCAAGCCCCTCAAGAGCCTGCTTTAATGACGCGCCGTCAAGTCCTGTACTTGTTAGCATTCCCACGCTGACCTCGAACGGATTTTCTTTGACGTATTTCACCATTTCCGAGAAAGTTTTATAGCCTTTACGATCCATTGCTTTTTTCGAGGCCGTTATTACATTAATTGCGTGAACGAGTCTCGCTACTGGTATAAATTCGTCCTTGAAATTCATTGACGTTGTGCCTTGAATATCCTGCATAAATAAACTTTGAGTTCCTAACATGTAAGTATAACCGTCTGCAGGCTGCTTATAAACGTATTCAACTGCTGTAACTCCATTTCCGCCGGTTACGTTTACTATTTCGACTTCCTGACCGATAATATTTTTAAGCAAATTTGCCATTGGTCTAAGTGTTGAATCAGCTCCGCCGCCTACGCCCCACGGACATACGATACTGATTTTGCGCTCAAATTTCCATTCAGCCGACGCAAATGACACAGCACAGAAAACGAGAACGACTGCTAATAAAATCGATAAATATTTTTTCATGAGTTTACCTCCCTGAATAATAATAAAATAAAGTAATTGCATTTTACCAAATAAAGACTTAATCAAACCTGTTAAACATGCTGATTTATTTATAAACATGCTAGAATCTTTATGATTTATTCAAGAAATTTATTTTAAGAAGGGAGAAAATTTTTATCATGGCACTAAATTTTATGGATCTATTAGGCTCAATGATTCAGGGCGGAGGGATGAGTCCTTCTTCTAATCAAAGAATGTCAAGTGCTGGCGGAATGGTACAGGATTTATTAGGCTCTCTTATGGGTGCGGGCCAAGCTGTAAAAAATAAAGTCGGAGGCGATAACTTAGCAGCTACAGGAATAGGCGCACTTCTCGGAGCTTTAACTGGACGATCTCAAAGCACTACTGTAAATTCACTCGGCGGGGGCTTAATGGGTCTGCTTGGCATGATGGCTTATAAGGCTTTTACTAACACTAATAAAGGCAGCAGCAATAATAATATAAATCAGCCCGTTTATACTCAACCTACACCGCAGCAGCAGGCCTCAGACGCTGAAATTATTTTACTGGCAATGATAGACGCTGCAAAATCTGACGGACAAGTCGACGCGGACGAACTCAATAAAATCATGAAAAAATTGCAGGACTCCGGAATCGGTCAAGAAGGAGTCAATTATGTAATTAATAAACTTAACAGCCCGATGGAGACAGCAAAAATTTTAGCAGCTGTGAGAAATAGACCCGATTTAGCGGCACAAGTTTATGCGGCTTCATTAATGGCTATTGAAGTAGACACCGACGCAGAAAGAAATTATCTTGATAAACTCGCTAAGGGAATGGGACTCACTGCTGATGTTATAGGCAGCATTGAAGAAATGACGGGCACCAGTAACACGAGTTATGTTTGTTAGTCCTGATTTTCCTGATTTTCCTGATTTTCTTTGCGCTTATTGATTAAATTTTCTACTAGGCGGTTAAATAATTCGTAACCTTTTTCAGTAGGGGGGAGCTCGATTCTTGTGCCTTCTCCCTCATATACTAACATTCCATTTGATTCGCTTGAATTTGGATAATAAATTGACGCTCGATTATGCCTGCCCGAGTCAAATTTTTCTGCGACTATGTCATCAGGTGAAATCTTTAGCAAATTAGCAAGTTCTATAATTCTTGTTCCTGTCGGTGCTGTCTCTCCTGCTTCCCAGCGTCTTAGAGTTGCGATTGAGACTCCTAATTTTTCGGCTAATTGTATTTGTGTAAGACCTGCAGTTTTCCGTGCGAGTCTTATATTTGCGCTTAATGGCATTTTATGATAACTCCCCTGCATAAAAGATTGAATGCGTGAATTATAGCCTATAAATTATTTTTTTCGCAAGAGTCGCATTAATTGTAAACTAGTTATATAATTTTTGCGTTGACGATTTATAACGGGCGATATATGAATGCAGCAAAAATTTTTATATTTAGCGGGGCTTGGCTGATATACGAACACACAATAATTTATATAATTCCCGCGTTGACGATTTATAACGGGCAATATATGAATGCAGCAAAAAATTTTTATATTTAGCGGGGCTTGGCTGATATACGAACACACAGAAATTTATATAATTTTCGCGCTGACGATTTATAAACGGGTGATGTGTTACTGACGCGGCAAAATTTTATCCATTATTCTACTCC
>JAFSWW010000045.1 GCA_017444345.1 Synergistaceae bacterium
AAATGCGTCAATTTTTCCGGCTGTAAGGGCTGCTGCTTCGTCGGCTCGGCTTGAGAAGTAGAAAATATTTGCGCTTGGAAGACGAGATTTTATTAATTCCGGGAAAATAGAACCTGTCAATGCTCCGATTCTTTTGCCGTCTAAGTCATCAAGATTTGCAATAAATTTATTATCGCCGGCTGAATCAGATTTCATGGCAACAATCACAAAATCGCCTTTATAGTTCGGCAGTGTGAAATTAACTTTTTCTGCGCGTTCAGGAGTGATAATTAATCCGCCTCCGCCCATGTCAAAGCGTCCTGAATCTATTCCGGCAAGGATACCGGCAAAATTCATAGTGAAAATTTCAAGGCCGTAACCTTTTTCTTTGCAAAATTTCGCGATAATCTCAATGTCATAGCCGACAGTTTTTCCATTGCTTACGTACGAAAACGGCGGGAAAATTCCGGTTTGAGCAAATTTTATAACGCCGTTCTTGGCCGGTAACTGCGAATAATCTTCATCAAGAGTCTTCTGCGATTTAGAATCTGTCAGCCATTTATCGCGCAAAATTTTTAGTGTGCCGTCATTATCGATCCTGCGCAAAAATTCATTTAACTCGTCAGCAAGTGCCTTACCTTTGGGAGTCTTTGCCGTACAAAACGCTAATTCAAAGCTGCTCAAAGGTTCGTTCAAATACGATAAATTATCATTCTCTGACGCAGCAATCATAGTATTTGCTTCAATTCTGCTATATACAAACGCGTCAATTTTATTTGCTAACAATGCAGCTATTTCATCGCTTGGACTGTCGAAATAAAAACGTTCAGAGGCCGGCAGAGTAGATTTTACTATTTCGGGAGTAATTGAACCTGTTATTACGCCGATTCGTTTTCCGTTGAAGTCAGAAATTTTTTGCGCTAATTTATTATCATCAGCTAAATTAGATTTCAGAGTCATTAAAACCGTACCGCTGTGATAAATAGGTTCTGTGAAATTTACTTGCTCTGAACGCTCAGGGGTGATAATTATTCCTCCGCCTGCAACGTCGCATTTTCCTGACATCACCGCCGGCAATATCCCGCCAAAATCCATTGTAATAACTTCAAGGCCGTAACCTTTTTCTTTGCAGAATTTGACGAGTATCTCAACTTCATAACCGACGATAATATTATCACGCAAATAAGTAAATGGCACACCGTGAGCAAATTGAGCAAATCTTATAACGCCGTTCTTAGCTGGTAATTGTGAATAATCTTCTAAAGGCTTCTGCGATTCGTCTGAGCTTCTGAACCATTTATCACGCAATTTTGAAAGAGTGCCGTTATTCTCCAGCTCTCTAATAAATTTGCTTAACTCTTCAGCAAGTGCAGCACCCTTTGAATTTTTCGCGGTACAGTAGGCCAAGTTGAAATGACTTAAACGAGTGTTCATATAGGAGAGATTATTATTTTCTGACATTAACGAAATTGCTTCCGGTTCACTGCACAAAAACGCGTCAATTTTTCCTGATACCAAAGCTGCAACCTCATCGGCCTTAGTGTTGAAGTAAAATAATTCAGCATCAGGCAGAACGGGCAATACTATTTCAGGATGAATCGAACCTGTTATGACTCCGATTCGTTTACCGTTAAAATCTTGCAGGTTAGTATAATATCCCGAATTATTTGCAGGAAGACTCGAACTAGAATCAGAAGGCTTTAACACCATCAATTTTGTAGCGCAATAATAATAAGGCACAGAAAAAATTAATGCCTCTTTGTGTTCGTCATCTATAGTAAGATTCGCGCTGAAATCTGCTTTATTTGATGTAATAGCTGCCGGGATTGCTTCATAATTCATGGTCAAAACATTTAAGCCGTAACCGTATAATTTGCAGAACTCATAAGCTAAATCGATTTCCATTCCTGCAATTTTCCCGTTAAGCACATAATTAAACGGGGGATATTCGCCTTCAGTAGCAAACGTTAGAGTCCCGTTAGTGCTTGGCAGAGACTCATAATCAACGGCGATTTTATTTCCAGACTCAGTAGTCCATTTTGCTGTGATAGAATTTAATCGGCCGTCAGCTTTGATTTCCTTCATGAAGTCATTAAATTTATCGCGCAAATCAGTTTTCGTGAAGGCAAACGATAACCCGTAAGTCTCTGTAATGTCTTCATCAAGGATCATGACGCTTTTATCTTCTTCTGCGATAAACTTTAAATTAGCTTCGTCTCCGGGAAATGAGTCTATTCTATGAGCTTTGAGTGCTGTCAGCAAATCAGTAAATGTATTATAGTAAAAAATTTTCGAGGCCGGCAAAATCTGCTTAATAATTTTATCCCACTCAGGATTACCGGTTTGAATGCCTATATTTTTCCCGTTTAAATACTTGATTGAATTATGGCTGTCAACTTTTTTCGGGCTGTCATCACGCACCATAACGCTAAAATCTGACGACATAATTATATCTGAGAAATCAATTTTTTCTGCGCGTTCAGAGGAAATCTGCAAATTTGCCGCAACAATATCTATATTGCCGGTTACAGCAGCTGCTACAACTCCCGCAAAATCATAATCTTTGAATACAACATCAGCACCAAGCCACGCCGCAAATCTTTTCACAAATTCTATATCATGACCCGTTAATTTATTGCCCTCATAAAAGCTGTAAGGTGGAATCATTCCGACAGTACCGACGACTAATTTAAATTTTGGGCTTGAAGTCGTATTTATTTCCGGCATTGTATAATTTGAGTCAAATACCCAGCGTTTATACATGTCTTCAAGTGTGCCGTCAGAGTTTAATATTGCGATGAACTCATTAATTTTTTTGCGCAGGTTCGGAATCTTTGACTTTCTCGATATTCCTACGGCGATTTTTATAGGCTCACCAACTGAACCGGGCAAGATTTTTACTCCTTCAAAACCGTTTTGTAACGCAAGAATCATAGTAATTCTATCATTTATATATGCGTCAATTTTTGAAGTCTTCACGGCCATAAAACCGTCAACACCGTCATAATATGCAAGTTTTGCACGTGGGAAATCGCGTTTAACTGCGTCGAATGCTGCCCCTTTGTCGCTGACTCCTAGTGTATATTTCGGGTCGTTGAGCTCATAAATTGAATTTACGGAAGCATAAATTTTATTTATCGGCAATAAAGCAAGCAACAATAACAACAATAAAATTTTTCTGTGCAAAATATAATCTCTCCTTCACGATAAAATAATTATATTTTACACTGTAAGCAGCAAGAAAAAACTACATATTTTTACGAATATATTGCAATCTCACTAAAAAATTTTTTGCACACCGAGTCAGAATAGGCCGCGTGGACATAAAATAAGCGTTCATACAAAATATAATCTCGCACCTACTGAAAATATATATCCGAAGCAGAGAATTATCAAAATTTTATCGTGCAAAATTATAGAAGTCGGGTCTCCGTCGCTGGCTGCATTCTCAACTAACATTAAGTAACGCAGACAAATAACTATCACAAACGGCACTGTCCATAATAAATTTATTCCTGCACGGGCTACAAAAGTTTTCTCGTCAGCACACATTAACGAATAAAATATTATTGACGATGTCAACATTATTTGCAGCGATTTATCAAGAAAGTTCGCCGAGTACCCTTTTAGACTCTTGCGCATTGATTTCCCGTACTGGATTAACTCATTTCTGCGCTTGCCGAATCCCATAAAAAACGATACTGAGATCATAGTCAATGACATCCAGTTTGATATCCCGCATTCAGTCAACGCCGCACCGTACCAGAGTCTTATAACATAGCACGACGATAACGCAGCAACATCAATCAACGGAAAATTTTTCAGATAAGCACTGTACAAAATATTTATAATTATATATATCAACGGCCATAAAATATATTTCGCCCTGAAACTTTCTGACCAAAGCAAAGCAATTATCGCGCATACAAGCAGGAAAATAATAAATTTCGCCTCACTGAACGAGACTTTACCCGACGCTATCGGCCGCGAAGATTTTAACGGGTGCTTACGGTCTGACTCGAAATCTTTTATATCGTTGAAAATGTATATAATCGACGCTGATAACGAAAATATAATAAATCCCTTCACATTAGCCGCTAAGATCTGCCAATTTTTTAGACTCAATGTCAACATAGCCGGCAAAAAAATTATTAGATTCTTGATGTAGTGCTTGACCCGCATTAAAGCAAAATATTTCATGATTCGCATATACCGTCCCGGCTGAAATTTTCGATAAAACTTTTTTGCGTTATTCCGGTCTCTTGATAGATTTCCTGCATGTTACATGATAAATCGCTGTCAACGTGATAAATTTGCTCGCTCGATATGGGGAGGCTTATATTTAATGACTCGAAAATTTTTAGCACGCTCAAGAACGGCCAAGCAGGAACATGCAATAATTTCACGCGCTTATTCATGCACGACGCAATTTTTTCGCACAAGTCATTATATGTCATAGCGTCAAATCCGCCTAACTCGATAATCCGGCCCGATGAGTTATTCAGAGTGTAATAATTTATGTATTCTGCGCACTCGTCGACGTGTATGGGCTGCTCTAACTTTTTCCCGTCCCCGAATACCGGAACAAATCCGAATTTGCGTATAAATTTTTCTATCATGTATAATCCGAACTTGCATTTACGGCCATATATAAGCGACGGACGAAATATTAAATAATTAAGCCCTGACTCGCGTATAATTTTCTCAGAGTCTAATTTGCTGCGTGCATAAGCTCCTAATTTCGGCAGATTTACATTTATTGAGCTCGTGAATATGATTCTATTAATATTATTGCGCTTACAGAATTTTATCGCTGACTCTGTAGCATTATAATTGATTGAATACGTAAGTTTTTCGCTCGTTTTGCCGTGTACCCCTGCGCTTGCTAGAACTATGCAAGAGTCTATGTTGTCAGCTATAGAAATTTCGTGAAGATTTCTAATATCGCCCTGTAAAATTTCAATCTTGGGACTTGATGAATTAATTTGCGATTTATGAGTCAAAATATAAATTTTCTCGACCTCAGGAGACTTTATAAATTTCTCAACGCACACAGAACCAAGAAAGCCCGTCCCGCCCGTGATAAATAATTTCATGACGTTCACCCCTAGAAGAAATTTCCGTATCGTCTCATTTGAGCAATAATCTTGAATATATTAATGACAGCACGCCATTTTTTACGCCATAAGAATCCTATTTCGCGCGCATCATTATAGAAGCAGGGAGTCGAGGCATTACAATTTTTCAAGGTACCGCAATATTTTTTCTGGCACTCCCTGAACGAGTCTAAATCTACGGGCAAATTCGGAAATTCTATACACGGTGCAATGTCGCCGGTTTCCTTCATTAAGAACGAATATTTTGCAGCGTCGCACTCGGGCATTTTTTCACCCTTGATATATTTTATGTGTTCTTCATATATTAATGAGGCAAGATAATTTTCTTTGCGGGCTTTCTTGAGCATGAACTCAAAAATTTCTAACACGTCGCCTTGTTCATATGTGAGACTCTCATCTTTGCGTCCTGCTGTACCGCTTACTGTTATATAAGGCCTTATTGCGTGCATAAAACCGCGTTCGTGAGCGAAATTCATAATATTAATTACGTCGTCGAGCTCGGTCATTTTCGTAACAGTTGTAGTTATTGACCAGTTGCCTTTATGTGAATGATATAAATTTTTTATTGCGTTGATGTTGCTTATGACTTTATTTAACGTGTCGACACCGCGCAGAACTGCATAACGTTCCGGAATCAATGAGTCAATGCTTATAGCTAAGTTGCAGGGACGTGAGGCAATTTTTTCGGCCAAGTCAGGATTTAATAATATCCCATTCGTAATTATTGTCGGTGCTATGCCGTGATTCAAGAAAATGTCAGTGATCTCTATAATATCGCGCCGGACCAATGGATCCCCGCCCTGAAGAAATACATAACCGACTCCGAATTTCTGTAATTTTGCTGCATGAGACTCGATTTCTGGTAAAGTCATATCGTGAGACTCTTTTTTCCAGATATTGCACATGGGGCAACGCTGATTACAAAGTTTAGTTACGTCAAAAATTGTTAATATCGGCTTACGTGTGATTAAATTTTTGAGGACTCTAAATTTCTGACACAATAGGGCGAATCATTCTAAATTATCAGCTATTATACATGAAAAAGTCCCTCCCATAATAAATTACAGGAAGGACGAAAAATTTTTACGCGCTAATTAATAATTTGCTGCGTTGATCTCAAAATATGCTTTCGGATGAGCGCAGGCCGGGCAGATTTCCGGAGCTTTTGTCCCGACAACGATATGTCCGCAATTTCTGCACTCCCAGACTTTAACTTCACTGCGTGCAAAAACTTCTTGAGCCTCTACATTTTTCAATAATGCTCTGTAGCGTTCCTCGTGGTGTTTCTCGATTGCTGCAACGAGTCTGAATTTTGCTGCAAGAGCTTTGAAGCCTTCTTCTTCTGCTGTCTTAGCAAAACCTTCGTACATGTCAGTCCATTCGTAATTTTCGCCGTCTGCTGCTGCTTTAAGGTTGGCTGCTGTGTCTCCGATTCCGTCAAGCTCCTTGAACCACATTTTAGCGTGTTCTTTCTCGTTGTCTGCTGTGTGCAAGAATAATGCTGCGATTTGCTCGTAGCCTTCTTTCTTAGCAACTGATGCAAAATAAGTGTACTTGTTGCGTGCCTGCGACTCACCTGCAAAAGCCGCCTGTAAATTTTTCTCTGTCTGAGTTCCCGCGTACTTGTTCGCCATTGTGATAAATGCCCCCTTCATAATTTATAAATTTACGCATATTATATCATTCTTCGAGCTGAGGCAGAATCGAATTATATTCACTCTCATACGCATGAGCCTTAGCAGTAGATTTCTTAATTTTTCCGACCTCGTTAGCTGCTTGATTGATTAATTCTACAGTTCCAGCACCGCCGACACAACCTCCGGGACAGCCCATGCCCTCAAGCAAATAACCGTTATATTTTCCTGCCTTAGCGAGCAATAACATTTTTCTGCAATTGTCGAGTCCTTCTGCGTATTCAACTTTCACGTCTAAATCCGGGTGAGTGTGCTTAATGCAATTAACTACAGCCGACGCAACCCCGCCGCTTACAGCAAATCCGCGACCGTCAGCACTTGCAGAGTTCGGAACAGGTTTAGACTCTAACTTGTCAAAATCTACTTCTTTAGCTTCAAACATTCCGAGAACTTCTTCGAACGTTAAGACAAAATCAACATCACTGCGAATCGTTCTGCGGCTTGCTTCTAATTTTTTTGCTGCACAAGGGCCGATAAACGCGACTTTACAGCCTGGGTGCTCCTTCTTTATTAATCGTCCGGTCAAGACCATAGGAGTCAAAGCCATGCTTATACATTCTGCAAACTGGGGAAATTCTTTCTTTGCCATTACCGACCACGCAGGACAGCACGACGTACCCATAAACGGTAATTTTTTCTCTTCGACGACTTCATTTACAAAATCTTCAGCTTCTTGCAACGTACATAAATCCGCACCGATTGCAACCTCGACTAAATCACGAAATCCGAGAGCTTTAAACGCTGCACGCATTTTTTCGGGAGTTAAATTTTTTCCGAACTGGCCGGCCACAGCAGGAGCTATCGCAGCATAAACGGGAGTATCACTTCTTATAGCTTGTATGCATTGAAAGATTTGCGCCTTGTCAGCTATGGCACCGAACGGACAATTTGCGAGACACATTCCGCATGACACGCATTTTTCTTGATCTATATCTGCACGGCCGTATTCATCGGATCTAATTGCTTTCATTCCGCAGGCTTTAGCGCATGGGCGTTCCATTCGTAAAATTGCGCCGTATTGACAAACGTTCATACATCTACCGCATTTCACACACTTTGAGTCGTCGATATGTGCTTGACCGTTTGCGAAATAAATTGCTTCTTTCGGGCATACATGACTGCACGGGCGGGCGAGACAGCCTTGACACTGATTAGTGATTACTACTTTATTATCAGGGCATGAATGACACGCAAATTTTATAATATTTATTAACGGCGGCTGATAATATTTTTCGGGGTGAACGCATTCTTCAGCACCGAGTGAGACGGGCGCATGTTCGGCAGCAGATCTTTTCGGGAGTCCCATAGCGAGTCTCATACGTTCTTCAATGATTGCACGCTCAAGAAAAACGCTGTCCCGATAGCGCGAGACTTCACCGGGGATGATTCTATATGGTATTAATTCCATTTCGGACAAATCGCCCTCTTTGTAGTTGTAAGAAAGTTTTGCGACCTCCGTAAAAATTGCGCGCCTAATATCATTTATTGATGTGTGAATACCTCTCATTCCCATTTTGTAAGAGCCTCCTTAATTTTAACTTTTCTCCCGCAGCGAGTCATAATCGTCTATGTAATAAATAATAAAAAACGTTATCGCGAAAAAATTTTTATTCTGATATTATAATTTATACTTCAAATTTTAACAGAACGGAGCTGAACGAAATTATGCACTTCATGTGAGCTAGATATTTATTTGCACGTGATGCAGTGATATTTTGTTCGGGCTGTCTGTTAAGTCAGATAAGTATACATTAATAATTTCACGCGAAAATTTATAATTTAACGGAGGTATTAATTTATTATGGGATTCTTGAAGCGTTATCCTATACCTATAGCAGGTCTTATATTGGGTTTATTTGCGCTTGGAAATTTGATTCAGTCATATAATGCAAATGCAAGACTCGTACTCGGTGTGATTGCGTTAATTCTTTATGTGCCTTACCTGCTGAAAATTTTAGTTCTCAACGTAAAATTATCAGAACCGCTTGATAATCCTGTTGCAGCGAGTGTCTTCCCGACATTTACAATGGCGACAATGTTATTAGCTGCGTACGTTAAGCCTTATTGCCCTGAATGCGCAAATATAATCTGGTATGCGGGAGTAATTTTTCATGCGCTGTTAATAGTTTGGTTCTCGTTTAAATTCGTATTCAGAAATTTTGCGATAAAAAAAGTTTTCCCGTCATGGTTTATTGTCTATGTTGGGATTGCAGTAGCGAGTGTTTCTGAACCAGTAACAGGAAGATTAGACATCGGCCAATATGCTTTTTGGTTTGGGCTGGTAACTTATATTTTATTGCTGATTATAGTATGCAAAAGAGTTTTTCTCGTGGGTGAAATTCCTGCGCCTGCTATGCCGACGACTGTAATATTTGCTGCTCCTGCGTCATTATTGCTTGCGGGCTATATGGTTTCATTTCCTGAAAAAATTTCGTGGCTTGTTTATGCGTTATTAGCGTGCTCGATTTTTTTCTGGGTTGTAGGAATTATTTATTTGCTGAAAACTTTTAGTGTTAAATTTATTCCGAGTCATTCGGCGTTTACGTTCCCGCTAGTAATAAGTGCATTGGCCGTGAAATTATCGGCAGGATTCACAAAATTTGCGTGGCAAGGGACTCTAGCTGATGTTCAGACGGTTATAGCTGCTGTAGTTGTGTTATGGGTACTTGTGCGCTATGTGATGTTTATATTTGCGAAGGATTAAAATTTTTGCAGATTATTGCTCGCGATAAAAATTGTGCGATATAGCAAATGCACTTGAATATCTGGTGAAAGAATAAATTTTTTCGGGGTTATAGCAGGTGTAAGCGCATTAATTTATTTGCAAGTGATATAAAAATTTTTGCAGATTATTGCTTGTGATAAAAATTGTGTGATAAGGCAGATGCACTTGAATATCGGTGAAAGAATAAATTTTTTCGGGGTTATAGCAGGTGTAAGAGCATTAATTTATTTGCAAGTGATATAAAAATTTTTGCAGATTATTGCTCGCGATAAAAATTGTGTGATAAAAAATTTTCTGCGAGCCATAAAGCATTATCAACGCAGAGAAATTTTAAAGTTTTTGCATTAGTAAAAGTATTAGTAAAAATTTTATTTTCTGTGAGATTGAATCTTGTGAGAAGTATTTAATTATTATAGCAGGATTCTCGAAACTTACGCGTTTATTTTATCGGCGCGAAGTAAATAAATAAAACTTTTTGAGAGGAGTCATAAACTATGACAAAAGAAGAGTACATCAAATCAATTCGCGAAACCGCAGAAGAATATTTCAGAAGCGGGACTTATTTCTGTTCTGAAGCAGTGTTGCAGACAATTAATGACGCTCTCGGCCAGCCCTTCACTGAAGAAATCGTAAAAATGGCCTCAAGTTTCCCGATCGGACTCGGTAAAGCTCAGTGTTTGTGCGGTGCAGTGTCAGGCGGAGAAATGGCGCTTGGAATCGTTTACGGCAGAACAAAAGGCCAGCCCATGAATCCCAAAATGTTTGAGGTCGCAAAAGGTCTTCACGACTTTGTGAAAGAAAAATACGGCGCAACATGCTGCAGAGTCATGACTCGTCAGTGGGCCGGAGATAATTTCATGTCCCCCGAAAGAAAAGCTCATTGCATTGAGATAACCGGCGTTGTTGCAGAATGGGTAGCAAAGACTCTTATTGAAGACGGAAAATTGCAGGTTCCGGCAGCATAAGAGAAAGGGATTAAAAATTTTTGTTTATGGCCGGTGAGTCTTTCCCGGTCATTTTTTGTGTATAATACTCGCATGAACAATGAAAATATTGCAATCACAAGAGCAGCATTAATACTCAACGCAATAAAAGCACCGTTTGAATCATTTATCAGGTTGTGCGAAAAATTTAATCCTGATGAGTTATTCAAGTGTGAAGAAAGTTTTTTGCGCGAACTTGGCTTGCGTCAAAGCGTCCAGAACAGATTATCAAGCATTCTCGCAAAACATGACTGGGCTGATAAAGAATTTGCAAAGGTTCAGGCATTCAACGCAAAATTTATTCACGCGCTCGACATAAATTATCCCGCAAAATTACGTGAATTGAGCAAACCTCCCATAGGCTTATATGTGAAAGGCTCTGCAAATATTTCTTTGCCGTCAGTAGCTATAGCAGGGACTCGCAAATGCAGCGAATACGGAAAAATTACGACTTTCAATCTTGCGCGGGCATTAGCTTTGTCAAGAATAACTGTCATCAGCGGAGGCGCAAAAGGAATCGACTCGGCTGCTCATCGGGGGTGCTTGTCGGAAAAAGGCACAACAATTGCAGTGTTCGGAACTGGAGTCGATAAAATTTATCCGACAGAAAATAAAGATTTATTCACGCAAATTATCGAGAATAACGGCGCATTAATCAGCGAATATCCTATGGGATCGGGCGGCGAGTCTTGGCGTTTTCCCGAACGTAATAGAATAATAGCAGCTCTTGCAGGACGAGTCATAATCACTGAGTCGCCACAAAACGGCGGTGCAATGCTTACAGCTCGTTACGCTCAAGAATTAAGGCGCGAGTTATGGGCAGTTCCCGGACGCATAAATGATGAAACTTTCAAAGGCTCGAACTCTCTATTAAACGAAGGAACCGGCGCAATTATCAGCATTGAAGAATTTATTAATCAAATCGCAGCAAATTCACAGGTAAATATAAATTTTGACTCGCAGGACTCAAGCAATAATTCAGCGCTCTCACTGTCATTATCAGATGACGAAAAAATTATTTATGCGTTAATTCAGGGCAAGAATAATATCACTCTCGACGAAATATTAATCAGCAGCGGACTTGATTTAATTGACATTCAGACGGCATTAATAGAACTTGAGGCCGATAATTTAATCACAAGCAATGCGGGCAGATACTCGGCAGTAATTTAACGCTTCATAAATGCCCGGAAAAATTTATTTAGTGCTTGACACCTAATGACGCTGTAGCCTCAAGAATTTCGTAACGTTCCATTTGTAAGTGTTTCTCCATTTTTAGGGCTTCTTCGATGGGAGTCTCGACGATTCCTCCCTCACGTGTGCAAATAACGCTTCCCGAACGTCCTTCAGCAAATGCCTTTACAGCGTAATAACCCATTCGAGTCGCTGTTTCTCTGTCCCGTCCTGTGGGTGCGCCGCCTCGTTGAATATGTCCTAAAACAGTAACACGCGGATCCATGCCGAGAGAATCTTTTATGCGTTGTGCTATTTCTATTGCGCTGCCGGCACCTTCTGCTACGACGATCATAAAATGTGTAATGCCTGAGAGTCTTGCGTTCTGGATTCTTTCGACGACATCGACTTGAAAATCTATTTCGCGTTCAGGAACTAACACGCACGTTGCATCGACCGCGAGTCCGACATAAAGCGCGAGAAATCCTGCGTGCCTTCCCATTACTTCAACGACGGAACATCTTTCATGAGACTGCATTGTGTCGCGTAATTTGTCAATGCAATCAATAGCAGTGTTGCAGGCCGAGTCAAAACCTATTGTGTAATTTGTGCAGCCTATATCGTTATCAATTGTCGCAGGAATCCCCATGACAGGAACTCCAAGCCGTGAAAGTTCGAGAGCGCCTCTAAATGTCCCGTCGCCGCCTACAGCAACAACGCCGTCAAGACCCAACATTTTGCACGTTGCTACAGCTTTTTCGCGGCCTTTTTCCGTCATAAATTCTTCGCTTCGTGCGGTGTATAAAATTGTTCCGCCTCTTCCGACTGTATGACGCACGACATCAGCTGTAATTGGAATAAAATCGCCGTTGATTAAACCTTGCCAGCCTCGTCTAATTCCGATACATTCAATGCCGAAAAAATTTGCAGTCCTTGATACAGCGCGTATAACTGCATTCATTCCGGGTGCGTCTCCTCCGCTTGTGAGGACTCCTATACGTTTTATTTTCTTGTCCGACATAAAATTAATAGCTCCTTCCATGAAGTAAATATCGTGTGTGAATTATATAATACGTAATAAAACCTGAACGAGCAAGAAAAATTTTTATGATTCAGACTACCAAATAAGGCCTATTTTTACAACTGCTACAGAATACATCTGCGTTTTCTATGCTAATTTCGCACTAAACTATATATTTTTTCAGTACGGGAATATGATTCAAGACTCCTGATATAGCAAACGAAATTATAAACACGAAAATTACTGTTGCCGGAATAGAAATTATCGGGTTGCACATTTTCGCGCTAATTCCTATGTTACTTGCGAACGTAAGAATCATATCATGCACTAGGTAAGCTCCGAAACTATATTTTGACAGAGTCATTATAACTCTTGAAGGCCGGTTAAAATTTTTCTTGAAGAATACGAATACTGCCATGCTAACACATAAAACATTAACGCTCAAGGGTTTGTAAAATTCTGAATGCGCCTTGTTAATTATTAATGATGCAGCAGTCGACATCAGCACAGCCCCGAAAAATCCTAATATACCGGCAATATATATTTTCCGCGCGGTTTGGGGAGAAATTTCAATATTGTTCAGAAAATGTCCCAGCAAAAAATAACCTACGTAACCAGACGCAAACGTAATCGAAAATCTATTTATGAAACTTTCTACAGCATTCGAGAAGCCAATTCTAATAAGTCTAATAGAAGCTATACCCTGCGGAATTATGAACGCAAATATTAATGACAATACAAGAAAATATACACTCGCAAATTTTGAATCCGCTATTTTCTTCACGACCGGCACTATAATATATAATCCAATCAACATGTACAAGAACCATAAATGATAATGCCCGAAAATAAATTCTTCTATTATCCAGCGTAATTTTGCGCCTTTCATATATCCGTATAACACGTAAATGAATGACCAGAAGTACAAAGCTATAAATATCCTCAAAATATTTTTGCCGTAAAGCCTCTTTAACGGAATATCACGGCCAAGAAATAAAGCACCGCTTATCATTACAAATACAGGAACAGCCCAGCGCACTAAAGCATTATAAAAATTTGTCGCATTCCACTCGAATGTATGTATATCGATAAAAAATATTCTCCCGCACGAATGTATGCCAATTACTGCGAGGACTCCTACAACGCGCAAAAAGTCAAAGTAATAGACTCTCTGCTCT
>JAFSWW010000046.1 GCA_017444345.1 Synergistaceae bacterium
GCCGTAAAAATAATAATTAGTTATCTCGCAGCCCTTGCCGCACTCTTCACAGCCGCCTATTTTTTCACGGTTAAGATAAAGCCCGAAGCCTGCAACCATTCCCAAAAATCCGCCCGCGATTATTGCTGCGAAAATTATTAATGCATTCATGTAAACTCACTCTCTTTCTTGATTACTCGTTGCGCTCTAACACTATACGCCACGCATAAGACTTTATATTACGGAATTCCAGCACTGTGTATAAATCCCCGTTAATCCTGACAGATTGATTCTTATTGAGGCCTGAAATATCTTCATAACGGCAATATAAAATCACGTTCGAACGCATAACGCCTTGAGTGCCTGACTCCTCACTTGCCGGAACTGATACGCCCTTAGTGTCATTAACGAGAATGCTTAAAATTTTATGCCCGTCAATGTCATTAAAGTCCGCGAATTCATGACCGAAAAAATTTTTATTTATGTCAATACATGCGGACTCGCGAAAATTTTTATACTGGCCTGATTTGCAGAGTTTCAGGGCCTCGCGCTCAAAATCTAGCATACTTCTTTTAACACTATCCAGCCGTTAATATCGTGAGGTATGGGAAGGGGACGGCTTGAGACTGATATATGCTTTACGGACGGGTTTATTTCCGTCCAGGTTTGAGGTACGTACTCACTCATTTCTGTTACATATTCGCGCGTCTTGCTGTCAATGTAAGTAATTGCGCCGTGCAACATAGTATTTTGCTCGCTTGAATTCTGTAAAATCGCACAATCAGTGTCTAAATACGGGAACGAGTTGCCGCTGTCTTCATCGTAATAGAATTCATTATAAGAATAAATATCACAGAATAAGCCCGGCATTGTGAGGCGTCCTAAATATTCGACTCCGTCTTCGAGTTCCTGAGGCTTAATCTCGCCTAAATCTACCCTGCGCAAGTCCAATAATTTTGTGATTTTAGTATTATCAAGTAATGCCTCTGCTGCGTTTGTGCCGAGTATAAGCATGTTGGGATTGACTCCGGCCTTGCGTAATAACATGGCTTTTTGCTTGAGTTTGCTAATAATATCATAGCTTGAAGTCCATTTATCAGCCTGCGCGCAAGTCTCTATATTCGTGAACCCGTAATCTACAGACTCGTTAAAGCCTTTGCCCGATATAGTAAGCTGCCCGTCTTGCTTAACCCGTGCGCACATATATTCTTGACGCCGTGCAATTGAGTCAAGCAACTCGCTTAAATCATTAGCCGCGATTTTTGCTGCTCTTTCGTCGGGACTGACTCCGGAGTTGTAAGGCGATTCACCTAATAATTTCATTGCTAATGTGTCATTCGTGATAACTCTTTCAGGCGATAACAAAGGCGTGTGATAAGTCCTTACCTCATAACCGTCGCGATGCAGCGCCTGGCTTCCCAGTCTTGAATTTGTGAACGGTGCGAGCCTGCGTTTATTCTCGTAAAACTCAAAACTCACTGTTTCAGTAGGAAATGTTACACTCTCGGCAAAAAAACGCGATTTAAAAAATGTCTTGACGGGCTGAACTTTACGAATAACGCCGCGTAATGTCTTAGGGTCATAATAATTAACGCTCATTCTAATAACTTCCTTTCTTGTGTGAATAAATTAACCGAGTAAAATATCGTGCTTTCTCAAATTATGAGATACGGCCGCGATTAAATCAGCATGAGAGTCGTTCGCTGTCTCATACGGGAGAATAACGGAACTTGCCTTAAATGTTCCGGAGAAATACGCCGCACATTCTGCATATTCCGTTGCGCTAATTTCTACGTCGTCAGCAAGAATTACGCAATCTTTATTAGCAGTTCCTGCAGCAGTTGCATTGACGTATTCGCCCGCTGTTGCGCTTTCCATTAAGAGAGTCCCGCGCTTGTAAGTTCCTGCGGTGTTGATTTTGATTACACATGCCTTAGGACTTGAAATAATAAGCTCGTCCCTTATTTCCATTTCTGCTGCCTCGGCGAGTTGCTGTTCGTATCTTGTTTTAGTGTCATTGTCTGCCATAGTTATTTACTCCTTTTCTTGTGAAATTTTAATTTAATGTTAATTAAATGTTAATTAATTGATTCGCTTCTTCTTCAGCGTCAAGCATAGCAAAATATTTATCTTGCCTGTCAAGTTTTGCATTTGCCGCGTCGTGTTCAATTATTGAGTCAATATCCGGCCCGGTTATTTCCCCGCCGTTATAAGATTTTGAGATTTGCCCGTTCTTGAATTCGAACGTATGAGCGACTCTATATTTAACGCCGTCTCTAATGATTTCGCTTGCCATTGATAAAACCTGCCATTAAATTAATTGCTTGTTCCTGCAAATCCTGCGGCTTATTCTTGACGGGTAAAAAATTTAAAACTGGACGGTCTCCTAAATTTTCAGGCGTTATATTTTCGTCTTGCTTGGCCGGTTTGTTTTCTTGATTCGCGTCTTGCGTATTCTCGTATTCGTCGCAAAATCCTAGAGATTTAGCCATTTCGCCGGACATATAAGCCTCTTTATTCATTAAGTCATTAATTGTATCTCGTGATAGTCCGGTGCGGGCTTGATAAATATCTATGATATTTTCCGTTATCATGTTCAGAACTTCAGCGCATTTATTTAATTCTTCACTGGTGCCGCTTGCAAACGTTACGGGCTTATGAATCATTAAGACACTCCCGCGCTTCATGATAATTTTACTTGCCGACATTGCTATAACACTCGCCGAGCTTGCGCAAAATCCTTCAATAATTGCTTCAATCTCAACGCCGGAGTCCTTGAGTAAATTATAAATCGCGACTCCCTCGAATAAGTCACCGCCCTCGCTGTTAATGTGAAGGACTATTTTAGATAACGCCTTCAAATCTCCGAGCGAGTCTATTAACTTATTTGCGCTCATTCCGAATAAATCATCATGTTCAATGCTTGAATAAATAAAAATGTCCCTGACTTGAGAGTTTGAATTTGATTCACTCTCATTAACTGCCTCGTTCCTGATACGAGTCATATACATAAAATCACATTCTTTCTTAAAAAATTAACTCCCCCACAATAAAAACGTGAAGGAGCTTTACACTTTATAATTCATTCTTAATTACTCATCTTGCAAGTTCAATTAATGTCTGACCTATGCGGGTCCGGCCGCCCGCTGCAAGTAATAATAATATACCCCCTGCAAAGAATATAAACGAGGCGAAAATTGCTCATCGGATTCGGCATTGTCCATAAAAGAAGTAAGTTCTTCATTATTTGGCAGCCGTTTATTTTGTGCCGCAAACCGCGTTATCTTGTCTATCTTGTGATTCTTATAGATAGAATAAGCAATCTGTCCCGCTAAATCGTCTTCACCGTGAACGAGTAATTTATAAACTCTGCTATATGAACGGGGGCTGTTATTAATTTCTCCCATTTGCTTCCCTCCATGCCCACGATAAAGCCCCGCGAATTTCTTGGGGTGTTTTGCGTTCGACAACTGCTTTAATTTCCGGCGGTATATAAACAGGAGTCCCCGCTATCATTTGCGCCCGTACCTCGTTAATAATTTCTTCTGTTGAATGTGAATGATACATAATAAATCCCTCTCTCTTAATTACTCTTGCCAGGTCTATTATATATCATTTCCTGTCTTGAATACCGCGTAATAATTCCTTCTCGCGTCTTAATTGCGCTATATTCATTTCGAAATCTTCGCCCGTGAGTTCGCCCGTCTCTTTCTGATAGGTGCTGAAGCCGTTATTTACCCGTTGAACAGCCGCATTAACTTCTTTGACTGGGTCAAGCTGTCCCTGACTCGGTCCTGTCCACGCCGCCCAGTAAAAATAATCTTCATTCTTGTAATCACTCTTGATAAACCGCTCGTCTTGACTAGCAAGCAAATAACTATATAGAAATCTTTCATAAACGGGCTGGCAGAAATTACTTGCGAACCATTCACGCCAATATCTAAATAATTTCCAAGCCTCTAATAGGGCACCCCGACTCGCGCTGTAACTCGCAGTAAAATGCAAAAATAATAATTCGCTGGGAATTCCTAAGGCTCCCCCGATTTGCTGAACTAGAGACGCAATAAACGCGTTAAAATTTTGATTCGGCCTGCCCGGACTCGCCGTTGATACTTTCACGCCCTCCGGCAAATCTATTACAGTCCCGTACATTTCCTGCTGCGTGATATTCTCTAATCCTTCAAGACCTCCGAGTCCTTCTTCACTTGCATATGACTCTTCGCCGACTTGGCCCGATTCTCTTTCAGGGTGCTCAAAAAATACGCTGTACATTCCTGACACTACAGCAGCCATTAATTCAGCGTCCGTGTATCTTGAAAGCTGCTTCAAAGTCTCTATAACCGGAGCCAAAAAAGGAACTCCCCGACGCTGCCCTATTCGTTCAGGATTGAATAAATGCAAAATATTCCGTTCGCCTGTTAATTCGTCATAAACGGGAACCCGTTTGAATTCCAAAACGGGCTGATTTATCAGCGTGCTTTCAGGGTTGCGGTTTGCTATGTAATAAGCGGTTGGGCAGCCCATTTCGTCAAGCTCGACTCCCTCGTCAATAATAACGCCTGAAGGTTTTATGCTGGGATCTGCTACACGTTCGCCCTCGATTAAACCGACTTGCAAGCGGGTAAATAAATTATTACGCCTGCCCGTATAATCATTTTGACCGAATACAACAAAACAGTCCCCGTCTAATAAAACACTCTTGAATGCTAAAACTTGCAGCTCGTAAAAATTTAACGTGCCGTCAATGCTTGCCCGTTTACGGCTTGCCCATGCGTCAAAAACTGCTTCAATATCCGACGCCCATTTACTGGACTCTTCCGGAGTCATATTTAATTTACCGCTGTCAATCCTGACATTCAAACGCAGGCCTGAACCTATAGAATTTAACACGACTCTATCAATCGCCCCCCGGCCGAGCGGCCCGCCCCCCGAGTATAAATCTCTTGAGCGTTCCCGTAATAAAGAAAGATTTTCACTAATATCTTCATGTGCTGAATAACTGGTAGAGTTCCATGAAATAAGCGAGCTTTTACTCCGGCTTGCACCGTGATGGGAATATCCCGAATTTCTGAATATAAGCATTAATAAAGCCTTTCTTTTGGAATAACGACTCTAAATCTCGGCCGTGTTTTATTGGGATTTATAGCAGATTCGTAATTAGTAATTTCGTGCTCTAAATCATTAATAGTGTCGCGGACGACTTTTAAATCTGCACGAGTCAATCTCAAGCCCTCAAGCTCGAATTCCTGACCGGTTAATATTGCCTGTTCAGCCTCATAATAATTCAATAATCTATGCCGCAAAATTTCAAGTTTTATATTTTTAGTGCCTGTTACAACATTCAACACTCACACCTCGCACATAAAAAATTCCCTGATGGTGTCTCGTAAATCTTGCCTGGCCTTACTCTCCCTAAAGGCTTAAGATTTCAGACGGTATCAGAGAAAATTATTTAATAAATTGTCTGATTGATTCGACTGCTATTTTATTTTGACTCAAAACGTATAAATTTGTCATTCGCAGAGGCTCAAGAAAAAAATACCCGTTTTCTTATTTCTTCCTTCCTTTCTACGAATTTGCAAATATTTTATCACATAACAAGAAAGACCCGGCCAAGCTGCCGGGTCTCCCCTGATATTTTTATCTTCGGCTAATAATAATAATGACGCGGATATTTTATCATGCTTTCACATTCTGACTCCTGACCTCAATAATTTAACCCGCGCCCCCGTCTTGCGTTTGAGAACTTGGCTTGTTTCTTTCTGCTTTTCAGGAATATGAATCCCCGCCATTCTTGCCGCGTGTTTTGCTAAATCAGGGTTAAATATTTCAAGTGCTCCCGTTGCATACACTCTGCAGTCAAGCGGCTCATTACGGATATTTTTATTTCTGACTTCCCACACAATCTGCTCACGGCCTCGAATTCGTTTTGTAATCATGCGTTCACTTGTAAGACCTGCAAAATATCTTGTGTCATAGCCTAAATCTTTATCATCCGGAAAATGGCAGTAACCGGCTCCGGCTTTCTCAACCATTAAACGCGATTGCAAGACACCTTTGATAGTACTTACTCCGAGCGTAAATAACGGAACTTTACGGCGGTTATTACGAGTCGGGCCTGCTGCACTGGGACGTCCATAACCCCCGCGCCCGATTATTGCGAAAATGTTGCGCTTTGAACGCGGCTTTGTGTAAATATAGACTTCATCCGTGAAATGTCCGCCCGAATCTATGCACACGCAAGAAAGTAATAATTTATTGCCGTCCTTGAAATGCCATGCCTTACAAAGAAAATCGTCAAGTAATAACCAAGTCTCATTAAGCGAGGGGTCGCCGTAAATAGTTTTATAGCATATACCCCATGACTCATGGCCAAGTCCCCAGCCTACTATTTCACATTCTAACCTGTCATCTTGAACGTCTACGCCTGCAGTCAACACAAGCACGCCATCGGGGAGTTCAGCATTATATTTTTCCCGTCTATTCTCTAAAATCTCACTGTCTAATGTACCCGCTTTTGATTCATACGGCAGCCCTAAAACTGTATTAGTCCACACTTTTAAATTCTCTTCTCCGTTAATTTTTGCTTCCTGATAATCCGCGCATAATTTAGCCCATGACGCCCAAGGACTCGCAAATGCATTTAAGTGAAAGCCTCTGACTCGCGTTATTTCAGGATTATTAACTTTCCACTTGCCTAATAATTGATTACGCTTCCATTCAAGCTCGCCGAACTCCCGCCCGCAATGATTGCACTTCATAACGGGCTCTCTTACATCCTTAAATCTTATATTTTCAAAATCAAGCGCGTTATATTGCTTACATTCGGGACATGGCAGAGTCCATTCTTCTTTACTTGATAAATCATATTCTTTAGCAATTCTTGACAGGCCTAAAAGAGTCGGAGTGCTCACAAATAATATTTTACGGTTCCAAAAGTTTTGTGTTCTCTTCTGTGCAAGATTCAGCGGGTCGCCTTCAGTTCCTGCACTCACAGGGTATCTATCAACTTCATCACACAATAAAATCCTGATAGGACGGCTTGCAAGTCCAGCCGGAGAATTTGCCCCTGCGATTGTAATATGACCGCCTGCAAATCTCTTGTGTAATAAAGTATTGCCGGAGTCTCTTGCGCGGGGGTCCTTAATCTTACCTGTTAAACACGGTGTATCGCGAATCATAGGCGCGAGTCTGTCTTTAGAGAATGCTTCGCCCATTTCAAGAGTAGGCTGTAAAAGTAAAATCGGACTCGGCTCTTTATCGACATAATAACCGATTGTGTTCAAGATAATTTCAGACTTGCCGACTTGCGCAGCACTCATCATGATAACGCGTTCAATTGAGTCGTCTGATATAGCGTTCATAATTTCGCGCTGATACGGTGCCCGGTCAGTGTGCCAGCGTCCTATTTCTGCGCTTGCTTCAGGTGATATAACGCGGAAATAATCGGCCCATTCTGCAATACTAATATCAGGAGGCGGACTCCATAGATTCAAAGCCTGAATCCTCGTTTGCAAGTTCGTTCAAAATTTCGCGTGTTTTACCGTTAAGAATGCTTTTGATTTCGCCGGCAGTATGATTTATTAAGACTGGTGCGAGTTCCGGAATGGATAAAATTTTATTCTTTACAATATTAACCTTTTCAGCCCATGCAAGATTAACCTGTTCACGCGATAATAACTCGTGCTTTTCCTGAGCGAGCTTTAACTCTTCGCGTTCGGCCTTAGCAAGTGTTAATCTCGTCTTAGCTTCTAAATATTCATCATTGTCCATAAATAAATCACCTCATAAAATTTAACCCCGTCGAATTCGACACGTTTAACGGGTGTTACGCCAAATGTCCCACGCGTCATAAATGATAAACCCCGCTAAAATACATTCACAAATCAAACATAGCCATAATAATATTTTTGACATGAACGACTCCCCCGATAAAAAAATTTCTGCCGCTAGGAGAGAATCGGGGGTTTCTTTCGCTGCAAGAACCCCGCCCGGCCCCCCTTCCCAGTACCTTACACGCTTATAAAAAATTTCCCGCGCTCATTCACACGAGAAATAAATATTTTTCTTGATTGTGTTGATTATATCATGATTTCTGCAGACACTCGGCAAAAAATTTTATAATTTCTTTCTTGCGCTGATATAGAGTCCTCACAGAAATATTTAACTTGTTTGCTACGTCATGAGCCTTGAATTTGCAGAAATATATCAGCTCTATAATCAATACGCCGTCGGGATATGAACGCGATTCGATTCTTAACGTGTCAAGAAATTTATTAACCTGAGAGATAATTTTCTGCCGTGAATTAATCTGATAAATAACTTTCTCGCGCCTCATAAATAAATCTGTTACAGGGTCAACGGGAATGCTTGAATGTAAATCATTATTATAATTTTGTGCGTGAACATCTATATCAATGAGTCTAATTTTCTGTATGAGCTTTTCAATTTCGTAGCGCGTGTAAAGATAGTCATATAAAAATTTTTCAGCCATTCTATAAAAAGATTTGGAGTCGTCCATTTTGTTATATCACCTCGAAATAAATATAACACAGCCAGGGCTGCCAAATACCCCCGCCCGCCGCCCTGATTCACTGCTCAACACAAAATTTTTTAGCTCGAACATGCACAGGGGGACCCCGTGCCCGTCCCCCTGGCCCCTCCCCGCCCGGCTTTGCCGGCTCGTTTATGCGTGTCCGGTAAAGTTCGGGAAAGTTTGCGGGAAAGTTTACCGGCCGTGCTTTTTTTGTGAGTTGTTGCGATTACCGGCTTTCTTGCGTGTAAATTCTCAAAACGGGAAAGATTTCGCGTTTTTCATATCCGGTTTATATTTCCTTGGGACGCCGGCAAAAAAAATTTTATCCTGACTTACGATTTTAGGCTCGAACTTTCCCGATTTTATGATTCAATATTAAATTATTCCCATATTTGAAAAGTTATAAAGTAAGACAACAACCCGCAACAAGTCGAATGCATTAGCAATCCCAGGGAGAAAATACCGGCGGGAAAGTTGCGGGAAAGTCAATAAAAGTCTATAAAAATCTTTCCCGAATCAGGGGGAATCTTTCCCGAAAATAGGGCAATCTTTACCAGTAGTTTTTACGAGCGCAAAATCAGTATATATACAAAATTGACAAATTGCACAGGCAGGGGGAATAAATTAAATTCCTTCTCGCAAAATATAAAATGTTTCTTCCTATTATAATATGCAAAAAAATATTTCTCGCACAAAAATTTTTATTCTATAATTATTGACACAAAGCCCGTTCATTTGCTAAGATTATCGCGCTGTTATGTCAGCAAAAAAATTATTGCGAAGGGAGGAAAGTGTAAAAGTATCTTAGCTTTTACATTGATAAGTGCCAACAATTAATCAATTAGTCCGGCTTGGACGTGAAGAGAAAAAAAGTAAAAGCAATTCTCCGGCATTACAAGGAAATCCGGCGCGGCGTGGTGTATGCACTAGAGTTTATACTATTACACCTAAGAAGCCGAATTCAGCCCTTAGGAAAGTTGCGCGTGTAAGATTAACGAACGGTATAGAAGTTACTTCATATATTCCGGGAATTGGCCATAATTTACAAGAACACTCTGTAGTACTCGTAAGGGGAGGCCGTGTTAAAGATTTGCCCGGTGTTCGTTATCATATTATAAGAGGGACTTTAGACTGCGGTGGAGTAGAAAATCGCAAGAGAAGCCGCTCAAAATATGGCGCAAGACGTCCTAAAGCGAAGTAACAGGAGGATTTATAATGCCGAGAAAAGGACATATTAAGAAGAGACCCCCTGAGCCTGATATTAGATTTAACAATCCGGCCGCGTCAAGATTTATAAGTGCCTTGATGATGGGAGGTAAGCGCAGTCTCGCTGAAAGAATTTTTTACGGTGCATTAGAGAAGGCTGCGGAAAAATTGAGCGTTGAACCCTTTGAAGTTTTCGAGAAGGCTATGGCAAATGTTACGCCTCAAATTGAAGTCAGACCTAGAAGAGTAGGCGGCGCAACATATCAAGTCCCTGTCGAAGTTACACCCGAACGCGGTGTCCAGCTTTCAATAAGATGGATTGTAATGTACGCAAGGGCAAAAAAGGGTATGCCAATGAGTGAAAGACTTATGCGTGAATTAATGGACGCTTACAAAAACGAAGGTGCTTCAATCAAACGCCGTGAAGATACTCACAGAATGGCTGAAGCAAATAGAGCGTTCGCACATTATCGCTGGTAAGGAGTTATTTTTTTGGAAATCAGCAAAGTTAGAAATATAGGAATCGCCGCACATATTGACGCAGGAAAAACTACGACAAGTGAACGAATTCTATATTACACAGGAAGTAATTATAAAGTCGGTGAAGTCCACGAAGGCACTGCTACAATGGACTGGATGGAACAAGAGCGCGAAAGAGGTATTACTATTACTTCTGCGGCTACTACATGCGCGTGGAAAGGTCATACTATAAATTTAATTGATACGCCGGGGCACGTGGATTTTACAGTAGAAGTTGAGAGATCTATGCGCGTTCTTGATGGAGCTGTTGCAGTGTTTTGCGCGGTCGGAGGGGTTGAGCCTCAATCTGAAACAGTTTGGCGGCAGGCTGATAAATATCACGTTCCGAGAATAGCATTTGTCAACAAAATGGACAGAATCGGAGCAGATTTTCACTCTGTAGTAAAGGCCATGCGTGAAAGATTAGGAGCAAACGCAATCCCCCTACAATTACCAATCGGAGCAGAAGACGATTTTGCGGGAATAGTGGACTTAATCGAGCAGAAAGCATTTTATTTTTCGGGAGTACTAGGTCAGGCACCTTCAGAAGGAACAATTCCCCCAGAATTAGCTATGTCTGCTAAACAAGGCCGTGAAAATATTATCGAGGCTTTATCAGATTTCAGCGACGACATTATGACGCTTTATCTTGAAGGTAAGCCAATAAGCTCTGAATTAATACGCAAAACCTTGCGCGAGGCAGTAATCAACCTTAAGGCCGTCCCAGTTTTATGCGGGTCAGCTTTCAAAAATAAATGTGTTGAGCCTTTACTTGACGCAGTTGTTGAATATTTGCCCAGCCCTATGGATTTGCCGCCAGTTCAGGGATTTAACCCAGCTAACCCCGATGAAATTGTTGAGAGACACAGCAAAGTTGACGAGCCTTTTACTGCGCTTGCATTCAAAATCGCTGTAGACCCGTTTTTAGGAAAAATATTTTTCCTGCGTGTTTATTCCGGTAAACTCGAAAAGGGCGGAACTGTTTACAATCCCACTTCAGGCCAGAAAGAAAGAATCGGCCGTATCATGAGAATGCACTCAAACAAGCGCGAAGATATTGACGCAATGGAAGCCGGAATGATTGTAGCTGTTCCATCACTTAGAAGCACTAAGACGGGCGACACTCTTTGCAGTGAAACAAATCAAATCGTGTTAGAGAGCTTAGAATTTCCTGAGCCTGTTATTTCTCTAGCTGTAGAGCCTGCTACTCAACAGGATAAAGTGAAATTATCTAAAGGTTTGAACGCACTTGCAGACGAAGACCCTACATTTAGAGTTCACAACGACGAAGAGAGCGGCCAGACTGTTATTTCAGGAATGGGAGAATTACATTTAGAAATAATTGTAGACAGGCTTAAACGTGAATTTGGCGTTGACGTTAAAGTCGGAAACCCGCAAGTCTCTTACAGGGAAGCAATACGCAAGAGTGCCCGTGCAGAAGGTAAATATATTCGTCAATCAGGCGGACGCGGTCAATATGGTCATGTTGTATTCGAAATTGAGCCGCTCGAAGGCAATAAATACGAATTTGAAGACAAAATTGTCGGTGGCGTTGTACCTAAAGAATATATTGCGGCAGTTGAAAAAGGTCTCGAAGAAGCTATACAGTCAGGCGTGTTAGGCGGTTATCCTGTTATAGGCGTTAAAGTTACTCTTGTTGATGGGAGTTATCACGAGGTCGACAGCTCGGAAATGGCCTTCAAAATCGCCGCGTCAATGGGCTTCAAAGAGGCAATGAAACGCGCTGACCCCGTTTTAATGGAGCCTGTTATGTCCGTTGAAGTCGTTACACCTGAAGAATATTTAGGCGATGTTATAGGCGATATATCATCACGGCGCGGACGTATTGACGGCATGGATATACGAGCTAATGCAAGAATAGTTAAAGCCTTTGTGCCATTAGTCGGCATGTTCGGCTATGCTACTGACTTGAGAAGCAAGACATCAGGACGAGCTAATTACTCAATGCAATTTGATCATTACGAACAGACACCCGCAGAAGTCAGCGAGAAAATTTTGCAGGGTAAATTAAATTAATTTTTTAGAAGGAGTTGCTATATTATGGCAAAAGAAAAATTCGAACGCACCAAGCCTCATTTAAATATCGGAACTATCGGACATATCGACCACGGCAAGACTACTTTAACAGCCGCAATCACTAAGTGCCTAGCTACAGAGAGTTACGCCGAATACACAGCATATGACATGATAGACAAAGCACCTGAAGAACGCGAGCGCGGAATTACTATTAACATCGCCCACGTCGAATATCAGACGGACAAGAGACACTATGCACACATTGACTGCCCCGGACATGCTGACTATATCAAGAACATGATAACCGGTGCCGCTCAGATGGACGGTGCTATATTAGTTGTCAGTGCCGCAGACGGTCCTATGCCTCAAACTCGTGAACACGTCTTATTAGCTCGTCAGGTCAACGTCCCCGCCCTCGTCGTATTCATGAACAAGACTGACCAAGTCGACGACCCCGAATTGCTTGACCTCGTAGAAATGGAAGTCCGTGAACTCCTCAATAAATACGAATTCCCCGGCGATGATATTCCCATTATTCGCGGTTCAGCTCTTGAAGTCTTAGAGAAGGGCACAGGCAAGAAGGACGACCCGATTTGCAAACCCATTTTTGACTTAATGGACGCTTGCGATAATTTCATTCCTGACCCTGTACGTGAAATTGATAAGCCGTTCTTAATGCCCATTGAAGACGTTTTCACAATTTCAGGACGCGGCACTGTTGTTACTGGACGTGTTGAGCGCGGAGTTATTAACGCCGGTGAACCTGTAGAAATCGTAGGTGTTAAGAGAGACACTACAAAAACTGTCGCTACATCTCTTGAAATGTTCAGAAAGATACTCGACAGCGCAGAAGCAGGCGATAACGTAGGAGTATTATTACGAGGCATTGACAAGGCTGACGTTGAACGCGGGCAGGTTCTCGCAAAACCCGGCACTGTTACACCTCATACAAAATTTAAAGGCGAAGTCTACGTACTCAAGAAAGAAGAGGGCGGCCGTCATACTCCTTTCTTTGCAGGTTACAAGCCGCAGTTCTATTTCAGGACTACAGACGTTACAGGAAATATTAAGCTCCCTGAAGGCGTAGAAATGGTAATGCCCGGCGATAACGCTACATTTGAAGTAGAGTTAATTGTGCCAATTGCAATGGAAGAAGGATTAAGATTTGCAGTTCGTGAAGGCGGTCACACAGTCGGTGCAGGTGTCGTTACAAGTATTATAGAGTAAAAGAATTATGGCACGCAAAATCCGCATAAGATTAAAATCTTTTGACCATAGAGTACTCGACGCCTCAGCCGCTCAAATCGCCGAGACTGCACACTCAACTGGCGCGCGAGTATCAGGCCCTATTCCTTTACCGACTGAAATAGGACGTATTACAATCTTGAAATCGCCTCATAAGGATAAGGATGCCCGCGAACAGTTCGAAATGCGTACTCACAAAAGATTAATAGATATTATTGAGCCGACACAAAGGACTATGGATGCACTGATGCAGTTAAATTTAGCGTCGGGCGTAGACATACAGATAAAATTTTAATTTATTAAGGAGAATTAATTAATTATGTCAATAGGGATTCTGGGGAAAAAACTCGGAATGACACAGATTTATGACTCAGAGGGACAGGCCGTAGCTGTTACGGTCGTCTCTGCTGGGCCGTGCTCTGTAGTTGCTCTGCGTACCCCCGAACAGAACGGCTATTCTGCTGTTCTTCTCGGCTTTGAGTCAATCAAGGCTCATAAGCTGTCCAAACCGCAAAAAGTTATGTTCGAGAAATTGAAGCTCGAACCAAAGAGGACTCTTAGAGAATTCAGAGTCAATGACGTTAAGCAGTATGAAGTAGGCTCGGAAATCAAAGTAGATTTATTCACAGCCGGCGAAAAAATTAACGTCAAAGGTATATCAAAGGGTAAAGGTTTCGCAGGAGTTATCAAGCGTCATCATATGGGAGGCCAGCAATTTTCACACGGTACTTCGGTCGAACATAGACACGGAGGCTCAAGCGGTGCAATTTCTTATCCCGGCCGCGTCTTCCCCGGCAAAAGAATGCCCGGCCACATGGGAAGCGATAAAGTTACAGTCAAGAATCTTACTGTAATGGCCGTTGATGTCGAGAATAATTTAATTCTGGTAAAAGGCGCAGTCCCAGGCTCAAAAAATAGCCTCATTGCCCTCTACAAGAAAGACTAAAGGGGGTAAAAGATTATGCCATTCGTAAAAGTCTACGAGCTAAACGGGGACCGGGCCGGAGAAATGGAACTCTCAGAGAAAGTATTTAATCAATCAGTTAATATGAGTGCGATACATCAAGTAGTAACCGCTCATTTAGCAAATTGCAGACAGGGAACGCACAACACACTCACGCGCGGCGATGTCTCAGGAGGCGGCAAAAAGCCATGGAGGCAGAAGCACACGGGCCGAGCTCGTCAAGGTTCTACACGTTCACCGATATGGACGCACGGGGGAGTAGCACACGGTCCGCACCCTAGGAAATATACGCAGAAAGTTAATAAAAAAGTTCGTCAGCTTGCATTGAGAAGTGTATTATCAGACAAGGTGCGTGAAGAATTAGCGGCGGTTGTAAAAGGTTTTGAGACGATAGAGAAGCCCAGTACAAAGACGATAAAAGCATTATTCAGCGCGCTGGGATTTGGCAAGACGTTAATAATTTACAGCTCGAATGCATTAAACGTAACGCGTTCAGTCCGAAATTTATCCGGGGCAAAGTGCATAAACGTATCAAGCATAAATGTATATGATATTCTCAACGCAAAGAATTTGATATTAACGCCTGAAGTCGTAGCGAAAATTGAGGAGGTCTATAACGCATGAATTTAACAGCTCACGATATAATAATCAGGCCGGTAATCACGGAGAAATCGAGCGCATTAATGGGCTTGAATAAATATACATTTGAGGTACACAAGAGCGCGAGTAAAATTCAGGTACGCAAGGCCGTTGAAGAAGTCTTTAAAGTCCAAGTAGCCGGAGTAAATACAATGAATGTGAAGGGCAAATTACGCCGCAGGGGACTGACAAAGGGATATACGCGTTCATGGAAAAAGGCAATAGTTGCGCTTAAGCCGGGCCAGAGTATAGAATTTTTCGAGGGTGCCTCGATTTAGTTTACAGGAGATTTAGAGATGTCGATAAAACAATTTAAGCCGTATACGCCCGGGCGCAGGCAAATGACGATACAGGGGCGCGAAGATATTACGGCGGACAAGCCGGAACGCTCATTAATAGTGCATTTACGCAAGCACGGAGGCCGCAATAACACCGGAAGAATAACAATGCGTCATATCGGGGGCGGACATCGCAGAGCATACCGGATAATAGATTTCAAGCGTGATAAATTAGGCATACCCGGACGAGTAGCAACGATTGAATATGACCCTAACAGGAACGCCCGAATAGCTTTAATTAATTACGTTGACGGAGAAAAGCGTTATATAATTTTGCCGAAGGGTTTAAACGTGGGCGATATGATTTATTCAGGCCCAGAGAGCGATATTACACCCGGCAATGCTTTAAAGCTGAAGGATATTCCGGTTGGAACGTTTATTCATAATATAGAATTACAACCGGGCGGCGGAGCTAAATTAGTACGTTCAGCGGGTACGAGCGCGCAATTAATGTCCAAAGAGGGCAAATACGCATATATCAGAATGCCGAGCAATGAATTAAGATTGATTTTGCTTGAATGTATGGCCACAGTCGGACAAGTCGGCAATGAAGACTATGATAATATTTCGCTCGGAAAAGCAGGTAAAACGCGCTGGAGAGGTCGCCGGCCTGTAGTTCGTGGTATGGTAATGAACCCTGTAGATCACCCTATGGGTGGCGGTGAAGGTAAGAGCAAATCCAACAAGCACCCAGTCTCACCATGGGGAACACCTGCAAAAGGTTACAAGACAAGAAAACGCAAGCCTTCAGATAAGTTAATAGTCCGCAGGCGTTATGATAAGTAAAAGGAGCTGAAGATAAATGCGCTCAACAAAGAAGGGGCCTTTTGTCGAACAAAGGCTCTTAGACAGAATAGAAGCAATGAACGTATCAGGCAGCAAGAAAGTTATTAAAACTTGGTCAAGACGTTCAACAGTAGTGCCTCAAATGATAGGTCATACAATCGCAGTGCATAACGGAAAAATGCATTTGCCCGTATATATCAGTGAGAACATGGTAGGGCACAAGCTCGGCGAGTTCGCACCAACGCGCAGATTTGGACATCACGCCGGACAGGACAAGAAGAAATAAACGGGAGGAAATTTTTAGATGGCAGATAAGAAAATAGCCGCAGCAATGACTAAGAACGCCAGAATAAGCCCGTATAAAGTCCGTCAAGTGTTAGAGCTTATACGCGGAAAGAGTGCAGCAAAAGCCGTTGTTATGTTGAAATTCAGCGACAAACGAGCAGCCGGCATAATATTAAAAGTTTTAAATAGTGCAATGGCCAACGCTGAACACAATTACGGCATGGACTTAGATAAATTATTTGTCTGTGAGGCATATGCGAATCAGGGCGCAATGATGAAGAGTTTCAGGCCCGTATCAATGGGACGCGCTCATCCGTATGTGCATAAGACATCGCATGTAGTCATCAAGCTCGGCGAGCGTAATTAGTAGGAGGAAATTTTTTAAATGGGACAGAAAGTTCACCCAGTAGGTTATCGTCTAGGAGTTTCTAGTGAATTCCAATCAAGATGGTACGCCGATAAAAAAAGTTACGCGAAAAAGTTACACGAGGATTTAAAGCTGCGTAAATATATATTGAAGAAATGGGAAGGCGCAGGAATTTCACGCATAGAAATAGAACGCGTCGGCCCTGTTGTAAGATTTACGATTCATACAGCGCGCCCCGGTGTAGTAATCGGCAAGGGCGGGAACGAGATTCAGAATATCAAGAACGAATTGCAGGCTATAACAGGCGGCAAAGTAATGGTAAACGTTCACGAGATAAAGAATCCCGACGTAGAAGCCCAGTTAGTAGCAGAGGGAATAGCAAGCTCATTAGAACGCCGAGTATCATTCAGACGAGCAATGAAGCAGGCAATTTTTAGAGCTACCAAAGCCGGAGTTAAAGGCATTAAAGCACAAGTTGCAGGACGTTTAGGCGGAGCAGAAATCGCGCGCACAGAATGGTACAACGAGGGGCAATTGCCATTATCGACGATAAGAGCAGATATAGATTACGGATTTGCAGAGGCTGTTACAATGTACGGCGTAATCGGTTGTAAAGTCTGGATTTATCGCGACAGACAAAACGAGAAAGCCCAAGCACCGGCACGCCCGGCACGCAACAGGCCAGCAAACAAGGGGGCATAAATAAATGTTAATGCCTAGCCGCGTGAAATATCGCAAATCGCACAGATCTCCATTAAGGGGAATATCTAAAGGCGGGACAAAAGTAGATTTCGGGGATTATGGAATTCAGGCACTCGAAAACGTTTGGCTGTCAGCTAGACAAATTGAGGCGGCAAGAATAGCAATATCCCGTAAAATGAAGAAGGGCGGCAAAATCTGGATACGCGTATTTCCTGATAGGCCCTACACAAAGAAGCCTTTGGAGACTCGTATGGGTAAAGGTAAGGGCGCGCCTGAATACTGGGTAGCCGCAGTTAAGAGAGGCCGTGTATTATTTGAATTTTCCGGAATTCCTGAGGACGTAGCACAACAAGCCTTCAGGACAGCAAGCCATAAATTACCGGTGAAAGTTCGCATGGTTGTACGCAGCGGAGGGAGTGAATAAGCCTGATGGACGCAAACGTAAAGCCTGAGAAGCTCAGAGAATTAACGAGTGAAGAAATCTCCGGCAAAATTAAAGAGTATAAGACAGAATTATTTAATCTGCGTTTTCAGAATGCCGTCGGGCACTTGAAGAATACGAGCAGAATTCGAGAAGCCAAGAAGACTATAGCAAGACTTATGACAGTATTATCTGAGAAAGCAGCAGTTGAAAGGGGAGCGGCAGAGAATGCCTAGTAAAGTTCGCACGGGTATAGTCGTGAGCAACAAAATGGACAAAACTATAGTCGTCCGAGTTGAACGCATGGCCGAACACCCGTTATATGGCAAGAGAATTAAACGCGCAAAAAAATATATAGCTCATGACGCAGAGAATAAATGCGCTATGGGTGATGAAGTCAGAATCAGAGAGACAAGACCCCTAAGCAAAACTAAACGCCGGGAGTTACTTGAGATTACCAGACAAGCGCCCGTATTTGGAACTGACGCGGAAATAATTTCAGAAGGAGTTCAGGAGGGTTAAACATGATACAGTTGACAACAGTCTTGAATGTAGCTGATAATTCCGGCGCGAGGAAATTATTTTGTATTCAAGTAATGGGCGGCAGTAAAAGGCGTTACGGGACAATAGGCGATGTAATAGTCGCTTCAGTCCGTGAGGCAATACCGAATAGCAATATAGCAAAGGGCAGTGTCGTTAAAGCTGTTATAGTTCGTACGAAAAAAGAAATCAGGCGTAAAGACGGCACTTATGTAAGATTTGACGACAACGCAGCAGTATTAATTGACGCAAACGGAGAACCGCGCGGAACTCGTATATTTGGGCCGGTCGGTCGTGAACTCAGAGCGAAAAAATACATGCGGATATTGTCGCTTGCTCCTGAAGTAGTGTAATAGAAGGGGTAAAATCATGACAGTAAGATTAAAGAAAAATGACCGGGTCAAAGTAATATCCGGCAAAGATAAGGGCAAAGAAGGCAAGATTATACGCAGAATTCCCGAACGTGATTTAATAGTAGTAGAGGGCGTTAATATGGTCTCTCGTCATGTAAGGGCAACTCAGACAAACCCTCAGAGCGGCATAATTAAGCAGGAAGCGCCGATTTATGCGTGTAAGACAATGCTTGTATGTCCGCAATGCGGCAAGGCTACGAGGGTCGGAACTAGTTTTCTTGAGAGCGGCAAAAAAGTCCGTGTCTGCAAGAAGTGCGGCGAAATAATTGACAGGGGAGGGCTTTAATCTATGGCAATCACACCTAGAATTCAGGAAAAATACAAGAATGAAGTAGCCCCGGCATTATTGCGTGAATTCGGCTATAAAAATGTAATGCAGCTGCCCAAACTTGAAAAAATTGTAGTAAATATCGGTGTCGGAGATGCCAAGCTCGATATTAAATTCATGGACGCGGCAATAAATGAATTACGCGCTATTACTGGTCAAGCTCCGTTATTAAAGCGTGCAAAGAAGTCAATCGCGGGCTTCAAAGTTCGTCAAAATATGCCCGTAGCCTGTGCAGTTACTTTGAGGGGCGCGAAAATGTGGGAATTTCTTGACAGATTAGTATCTCTTGCACTTCCTGCGATAAAAGATTTTCAGGGCATAACTCGCAAAGGTTTTGACGGGCGCGGAAATTATAATTTAGGCTTGAGAGAACAGTTAATATTCCCTGAGATAAGTTATGACAAAGTAATTCGCTCACGAGGTATGAATATTTCATTAGTAACGAGCGCGAAAACTGACGAGGAAGCATTTGCACTGTTAAAGGGCTTAGGACTTCCATTTAGGACAGGCAGGGAGGCTTAATAATGGCACGTAAGGCACTAAAGAATAAAGCAATGCAGACGCCGAAGTTCAGCACAAGGAAATATAATCGGTGCCCGTTATGCGGGAGAATTCACGGTTATATCAGAATGTTTGACATGTGCAGATGCTGCTTTAGGAAGATGGCGCGTGAGGGAGTATTCCCCGGCGTTGTTAAATCCAGTTGGTAATTTGGAAGGGGTTAAATTTAAATGTACGTTAATGACCCTGTTGCAGACATGCTCACGAGAATAAGAAACGCAAATATGATTTATGCAGAAAGTGTTGATATTCCGTCGAGTAAAATGAAATTAGCTCTAGCAAGAATTCTTAAAGATGAGGGCTATATACGCAATTTTAGAATGATAACGGATCCTGCGAAACCATACGCAGAAATCAGGATTTATTTATCATATGGGAACGGCAAAGAGAGAGTTATTCAGGGACTTAGACGCATAAGCAAGCCCGGCCGCAGAATTTACGTTGGACGCGATAAATTACCGGTTGTAATGGGCGGTTTAGGTTTAGCAATTCTCTCAACGTCAAAAGGTTTGAAGACCGGAACAGAAGCAAATAAACTCGGTCTCGGCGGAGAAGTTCTCTGCTATGTCTGGTAAGGAGGAAGAATAAATAATGTCTCGTATCGGACGCAAAGCAGTTGAAATCGCAAAAGGTGCAAGCGTTGAACTCAAGGGCAATGATATTATCGTGAAAGGCCCTAAAGGTGAATTACACGCGAAATTAATGCCCGGTATAAATTTAGAAATTGACGCAGGTCTTGTGAAAGTCTCTCGCTCCAATGAAGAGAAGCAGACAAGAGCATGGCACGGAATGACAAGAGCATTAATAGCGAACATGATAACAGGTGTAACAGCTGGATTTTCCAAAACTCTTGAAATCGTCGGAGTAGGTTGGAGAGCAGCATTACAGGGCAAAAAGTTAGTAATGAATTTAGGCTATTCACACCCGATAGAGTTCACGCTGCCTGAAGGTATAGAAATAGTTGTAGAGAACCCGATAAAATTTCACGTTAAAGGCATTGATAAAGAATTAGTCGGGCAGACCTGCGCATTGATTAAGGAATTCAGGCCGCCTGAGCCTTATCACGGAAAGGGTATCAAATTCGAGAATGAATACATTATCCGCAAGGCCGGAAAGACTGGAGCAAAGTAAACCATGAAGAAGAGAAGCAGAAACGATATGCGCGTAATAAGGCATGAGAGATTACGCAAGACTCTTTCAGGCACAGCAGAAAAGCCCCGGCTTTGTTTGTTCAGGAGCTTGAAAAATATTTATGTGCAAGTCATAGACGATGACAAAGGCCATACGCTTGTGAGTGCGTCAACTCTTGAGAAAGCATTACAGCCGGAACTCAAAGGGGGCTGCAATATCGCCGCGGCAAAAGTCATCGGGAAGACTATAGCGGAACGTGCAAAGGCGAAAGGCATTACTTCTGTAGTATTCGACAGGGGCGGCCATGCCTATCACGGAAAGATTCAGGCTGTAGCAGATTCAGCCCGTGAAGGAGGCTTAATATTCTAATGCCCAGAAGAGAATTAGAAGTAGAGTTACAAGAAAGAGTTGTAGCGATTAATCGTGTCAGCAAAGTCGTTAAAGGCGGTAAGAGATTTAGATTTGCCGTTCTCGTTGTAGTCGGTGATGGAGCTAATCAAGTCGGTACAGGTATCGGCAAAGCAAAAGAAATCGCCGAGGCAGTCAGAAAAGGTATCGAGAAAGCAAAGAAAAATTTAGTCTCAGTAAAGCATGACGGCGACACAATCCCGCACCCTGTAGTCGGTGAGTTCGGAGCAGCTAGAGTATTACTCAAGCCATCACCCGCAGGAACTGGAGTTATAGCAGGCGGTGTAGTTCGTGCAATTATGGAACTTGGCGGCGTTAAAGATGTCGTTACAAAAGTTACGGGCCGGACTTCAAACGCTATAAACGTAGCACATGCAACACTTGAGGCTATAAAGATAACTCGTACATCGGACGAAATTATGAAGCTAAGGGGACTGGCCGGAGAAGTCGACACGGAAGAGTCAGCACCTGAAGAAGCTATAATCGGGGAGTAGTGAACATCATGGCCAAAATTAAAGCAAAATGGATCAAGAGCACTATTAGTTTTCCCGAAAGACAGAAGCGCACAATAAAAGCACTCGGATTTAAGAAATTAAATTCACAGGTCGAACACGATGACACGCCTCAAATTCGGGGAATGCTTGAACATGTGCGGCACCTAGTAAAATGGGAGGTGCAAGAATAAGAATGATTACATTAAATGATTTGCACCCTGCGAAGGGAAGCACTCATAAATCAAAGCGTCTCGGTCAAGGTATAGGCAGCGGGAACGGTAAGACTTCAGGCAAAGGCAACAAGGGCGACAAGTCCAGAACCGGCGGCGGAGTTAAACCGGGATTTGAAGGCGGACAAATGCCTTTAACTCGTAGGACACCTAAGCGCGGATTTAATAATTACAGGTTCGCTAAAATTTACCAGACTGTGAATCTTGACGTGCTTGAGAAAAAATTTGATTCAGGTTCAGAAATAGATTTTGAAGTTCTCTATAAAGCCGGAATAATCAAGAAAAAATTACCCGTGAAAATTCTTGCAAATGGTGAGCTTACAAAGTCATTCAAGATAAAAGCCGCCGCATTTAGTGCAAGTGCCGCAAAGAAAATTGAGGCAGCCGGCGGATCTCATGAGGTAGCGTAATATGTTCGGGTCGCTTGGAGATATTTTCAGGTTACCCGACCTGAAACGCAGAATATTTTTCACGCTGGGAATATTATTTATTTTCCGTTTAGGGGCATATATTCCCAGTCCCGGCGTTGATCGTGCTGCAATGGCTAGTTTATTTAGCACAGGCGGCGGAGTTATGGATTTCTTGAATTTATTTTCTGGCGGTGCACTTTCTCGATTTGGTATATTCTCGCTGGGTGTTGCGCCTTATATTAATTCAAGTATCGTAATGCAATTATTAGTCGTAATATTTCCTGCTCTTGAGAAAATCCAGAAAGATTCAACCGACGGGCATAAAAAAATAGTTCAGTGGACTAGATACGGGGCTGTGTTATTTGCTCTCGTTCAAGCAATCGGAATGACTGCATGGCTAAGAGGTTTAGGAATAATGCAGGGCGGAGCGTTTGAATGGATTTTAGTAGTAATAACTCTTGTAGCCGGTTCAATGGCTGTAATGTGGCTCGGTGAAGAATTGACGGATCACGGAATAGGCAACGGAATATCACTCTTAATTTTTGCCGGTATAGTTGCCCGAATTCCTGAAGCAATTTTGCAGACTTGGAGCATGGTAAGATTAGGCTCATTAAGTTTAATAGCTTTATTAATCGGTCTTGTCTTAATGGTAATAGTCGTTGCAGGCTGTATATTATTGCAGGAAGGCCAGAGAAGACTCCCCGTTCAGTACGCAAAAAGGGTTGTAGGCAATAAAATTTACGGCGGTCAAAGTACATTTATTCCGTTAAAAGTCAATCAATCCGGAGTTATTCCGATAATTTTTGCTAGCTCGTTATTAATATTCCCGTATACTATCGCAAATTATTTCAGTGATAGCAGCGTCGGAAGATTTATAAGCGGCTTATTTGCCCCGAACAGCGTATTTTATATTTTGTGCTACGTCGCATTGATTATATTTTTCTCATATTTCTATACGGCCGTAGTCTTTAACCCGACTGATATAGCAAATAACATGAAGAAATACGGCGGTTTTATACTGGGAATTCGCCCCGGTCAGCCTACTTCAGATTATATTACTCGTGTAATGGAGCGAATCACACTCGGCGGCGCGGTATTTCTTGCAATTATCGCATTAATTCCGAATGTGATGTCAAGCGTATTAAATATAAATAGTTTCTATTTCGGGGGGACGGCAGTATTAATTGTCGTAGGTGTTGCGATGGATACGATTAATCAAATCGAGGCACAATTACTAATGCGGCATTATGACGGAATATTAAAGAAGTCCGGCGGAAGTCGCAAAGGTCTTCTAAGGGGTTAATCATGAGACTTGTATTATTAGGTGCGCCTGGGGCTGGGAAGGGTACTCAGGCCGCACTCTTGAAACTGGAACATAAACTAGCTCATATTTCGACCGGAGATATTTTCAGGCATAATTTAAAGAATAATACTCCGCTTGGAATTGAAGCAAAAAAATTTATGGACGCTGGGCAGTTAGTCCCTGATGAGCTTGTTAATAACATGGTAGCTGATACTTTGAAGGATTTGGCTGACGGCTTTATGCTTGACGGCTTCCCAAGAACTATAGCGCAGGCAAAATTTCTTGATACTGTAACGAAAATTGACGGCGTTATTTTGTTTGTTGTGTCAGATCAGGAAATTATAAAGCGTCTCACAAGCCGGGGAGTTTGCAGAGATTGCGGACAAGTTACGAATATTAACGAGCATAAAAATTGTCCCTCATGCAACGGCGAGCTTTACGTCAGAGATGATGATAACGAGGCAGTTATTAAGAGTCGTCTTAAAGTCTTTCACGAACAGACAGAGCCGTTAATTGAGTTTTACAGGGATAAGGGCTTATTGTTTGAAGTCAATGCAACGGGGACACCTGATGAAATTTTTTCGCGTGTTCAGAAAGTTTTGCGAGATGATAAAGATTAAGCGTCCCGAAGAAATAGAATTAATGCGAGTTGCCGGACGAGTTACAGCCGAAGTGCTTGACATAATGCGCGAGTCAATAAAGCCCGGAATTTCAACGGGAGAACTTGACAGGCTCGCCGAGGAGCATATAAGGCGCAATAACGGCATTCCCGCATTCAAGAATTACAGACCGGCGGCAAATATGACTCCTTTTCCGGGGACTATATGCGCTTCAATAAATGAAGAAGTTGTACACGGGATTCCTGATTTTAATAGAATCTTGCAGGAAGGCGATATTATCAGCATTGACGTGGGAGCATATGTAAACGGCTGGTGCGGTGATGCGGCCTGCACATTCCCGGTCGGAAATATAAGCGGGTCCCGGAAAAAATTGCTTGAAGTTACGCAGGAATCTTTAAACAGGGCGATAAAAGCAGCTTTATCCGGAAATACTTTAGGCGATATAGGGCACTCAATAGAAAGTTTTGTAAAGCCGCTCGGTTATGGAATAGTTCGCGATTACACGGGGCACGGTATAGGCAAAAAAATGCATGAAGCCCCTCAAATCCCGAATTACGGCGACGCTGGGCAGGGTTTAACTCTTCAGACTGGTATGACCATAGCAATCGAACCGATGATCATGTCAGGCTTAGAAGATGTAAAAGTAGGCTCTAACGGCTGGACAGTCTCAACAGTAGACGGTTCTGACGCGGCACATTTTGAACGCTCAATAGCGATTCTCGACGATGGGCCGGAGATTTTGACGAAATGGGGAATGTAAATAAATGGCTTCCGGCAAAGAGGACGTAATGGAAATTAAGGGCGTAATATCGGAACCGCTGCCAAATGCTATGTTTAGAGTCGAGCTTGAAAACGGTCATAGAGTTCTAGCTCACGTCAGCGGCAAAATGAGAATGCACTTTATCAGAATTTTACCCGGTGATAAAGTTCTCGTCGAAATATCCCCCTATGATTTAACGAGGGGCAGAATAATTTATCGTTATAAATAAATTCGGAGGTTATAAATCATGAAAGTAGGGCCTTCAGTTAAGCCTATTTGTGAATTTTGCAGAGTAATCCGCCGTCATGGAGTCGTGCGTGTAATCTGTTCGCGCAATCCAAGACACAAGCAGAGACAAGGTGTCAGGAGGTAATAAATAAATGGCACGTATAGCAGGTGTAGATTTACCCAGAGAAAAACGGGTAGAAATCGGATTAACTTATATTTTTGGGATCGGTCTCAAGACTTCCCAGAAAATTTTAGCGGCAACAGGCGTAAATCCTGATGTCAGAGTTAAAGACTTAGACGAGGCAGATACGCAGAAATTACGCCGTGAAATAGAAGATAATTACCAGGTCGAGGGCGATTTAAGGCGCGAAATTTCCATGAACATTAAACGCCTGATTGATATAGGTTGTTACAGGGGGACGCGTCATCGTTTAGGTCTGCCGGTAAGAGGCCAGCGCACTAAGACTAATGCAAGAACCCGCAAAGGTCCGAGAAGAACTGTTGCAAATAAGAAAGTTGCGACGAAATAACGTCAGGAGGTAAACAAACTTGGCAAAGAGAACAAGTCAGGCTCGTAAAGGCAAAAGACGCGAGAAGAAAAATATAAATTACGGAGTAGCGCACATTTACTCGACATTCAATAATACAATTATGTGTATTAGCGACAGGGGCGGAAATATTATCACTTGGGCAAGCGGCGGCAATGTCGGCTTCAAAGGCACAAGGAAATCTACACCGTTCGCGGCTCAGATAGCAGCACAGCAGTTCGCAAAGGGTGCGCAGGATCAGGGAGTTCAAGAAATTGACGTAATCGTAAAAGGACCCGGTCCGGGCAGAGAAAGCGCAATCAGATCTCTTCAAGCTGCGGGACTTCAGGTTAATTTAATCAAAGACGCGACTCCCATTCCCCATAATGGCTGCAGACCTCCTAAGAGAAGGCGTGTTTAATATATGGAGAGTAATAATAGATTTAAAATTTTTATCGATGAAACTAAAGGCAATTACGGGCGTTTATTCATTGAGCCGTTAGAACGCGGTTACGGTGATACTCTCGGAAATGCTTTAAGGCGGCTTTTGTTGTCGTCAATTAAGGGCGCGGCTGTTACTGCTGTGAGAATTGACGGCGTTTTGCATGAGTTCAGCACTATTAAAGGAGTTCGCGAGGACGTTATAGAAATCTTAATGAATCTCAAGCATGTTCCCATAAGAGCTAAGCACGATTTACCGCCTTCAGAATATAAAATTTTGACGCTGGACTCGAAAGATTTGCCCGATGACTTTTTCACGCGCGAAAATAACCCCGGAGTTCTCACTGTTAAAGATTTATCATGGGATAATGATTTCGAGTTCGTTGACGATCCTGCAAATAAGAATAACGGCGTTATATGCACTCTTGAACCGGGAGCGGATTTATTGCTTGAAATTTATGTAGAACAGGGAGTCGGCTATTTGTCCGCTGAACGTGAACGCCCCGCACAGCCTCCTTTGCCGCTTGATGCAATGTTGGCCGACGCAATTTTTTCACCGGTTACACGCGTTAATTATGAAATCGAGCCAGCCCGAGTCGGTCAAAGTATTGACTATGAAAGATTGATTCTTGAAGTCTGGACTAACGGCACAATTTCACCGCAGGAAGCAGTCGAGCAGGCCGCAAAAATCGCAGAAAGTTACTTCAAAGAAATTGCCGAGAACGTTGCAAATGCTATAAAGAATACAACGGAGCCCGAACCTCCTACTCCTGATAATCCTGATGGAGATGGCGGCGGCAATCCAACACCAGAGCCCGAACCTGATGACAAAGATAAATTACCTGAAATTTTCTCACATCCTATTCATGAGCTTGAATTAAGTATCAGGAGTGAAAATTGTCTACTTCGCGGCGGCATGAACACAATCGGCGATTTAATTATGAAGTCGCGTGATGACCTGCTTAAGATTCGCAATCTCGGCAGAAAATCTTTAACCGAAATCGAGGAAAAAATTGCCTCACTGGGATTTAATCTCGCTCCCAGCAAGCCCGGCGCAAATCCTGAAGGCGAAAATACAGACTCAGCAGCTTCTGAGGTAGAATCAGATTCTAAATCAGAATTAGAAGCAATATTTGAATCTGATACAGAATCAGAGCAGGCACCGGAAAAAGAATCAAAGCCTAAAGCAGCCAAATCTAAATCAAAATCTAAGGCCAAAGCTAAATCTGAGCCAGAACCGGAAATAAAGCCCGAATCAGAGCCGGAATCAGAATCAGAGTCAGAACCTGAAGCTAAACCTAAGAAAAAACGTACTACAAAGAAATCTAAGGAGGTGCAGTAATAATTGAGACATCATGTAGATCACAGGACACTTGGCCGTTATGGCAGTCATAGAAAACTCATGCTTGGCAACATGGCAGCGAGCTTATTTCTTAACGGTCAAATCACTACGACTGTAACAAGAGCTAAAGAATTACGCCGTGTCGCAGAAAAATTAATCACCCGTGCAAGAGGCGGCAGCGTTCATGATATACGCGTAGTTTTCTCGAAAATGCCTCACAAACAGGCAGCAACGAAATTATTTCAGGAAATCGCCCCGAAATATAAAACTTTTGACAAGGGCGGTTATACTCGAATCGTAAAATTAGGTGCCCGCAAAGGCGACGGGTCTCCTATGGCAGTAATTGAACTTGTCGAACGCACAGAAGAACAGAAATAATCCGTTAATACAAGTGCGCTCGCTCTCGTTTAAATATGACGCAAAATCGGGACGTGCCCTAAAAGCCGTCTCGTTTTTTGTGAACTATGGCGAAAGAATTGCTATACTCGGCAATAACGGCTCAGGGAAGTCTACTCTTGCTAGAATCTTGGCCGGTTTAATTGACGATTACGAGGGCGAATTTGTTATTAACGAAAATATTAATGTCGGCATAGTCTTTCAAGATCCCGAAAATCAAATAATAGCCTCAACTGTTGAGAATGACGCGGCATTTGCTCCGGAAAATCAGGGCTTACCACCGAGCGAGATTCAATTTAGAGTTGACGAGGCTTTAAAGCGCGTGAAATTGTCTCACAAGAAAAATTTTAACGTGAATTCTTTATCAGGAGGCGAGAAACAAAGACTCTCACTTGCCGGCGTGTTAGCTGCTAAGATTGATTGCTTGATTCTCGATGAGCCGGACTCAATGCTTGACCCTGAAGGACGGCGCGATCTTGAAAATATTTTGTGCGAACTCCATCAAAGCGGCATGACTATTATACAAATTTCGCATAATTTCGAGAGCTTGAATGACTTTCAGAGAGTTATAATTTTATCTGAAGGCGTTATTAAGTGGCAGGGCAGCCCTGAAAATTTCACGAGTCATTCTAAAGAATTAGGCTTTGACGATGATTATTATTATAATTTGCCGGTTAAGAAATTAATAAATCACTCAAGCATTAACGAGTTCGCTATAAAAAATTTGTCATTCAATTATGAAACAGGCCCGAATATACTTCAAAATATTAACGCGAATATCTTAAAAGGTTCGTGGCTCTCAATAATGGGCAAAACTGGCAGCGGCAAATCTACTCTTTTACAGCATTTGAACGGGTTGTATAAAGTCCAGTCGGGCGAAATTTATTTTAACGGCTCGGCAATTCCTGACAAAGGTGAGAAACTTTATAATTTGCGTCAAAGAGTCGGCTTAGTCTTTCAACATCCTGAAAAGCAATTATTTAATCCTACAGTCTATGAAGAGTTAGCATTTTCTCCCAGTAATTCAGGCTTGAGAGATAAAGATTTAGACGAGGCCATTTTTTACGGGCTTGAATGCGTTGGACTTGATAAAAATTTTCTCGCCCGCAATCCCTTGTCACTCTCAGGCGGTGAAAGGCGTTTAGTTGCGATTGCCTCTGTTCTCTCTGCTCGTCCTGAATGCATTGCACTTGATGAGCCTTTAGCCGGACTTGATAATTTTTTCAGGCGCAAAATTTTATACATGTTATGCAAATTACGTAATGAGGGGCGAACTATAATCACTATAACTCATGATATACTCATGACAGTTAATTACAGCGACAAAATTTTATTGCTAAATTCAGGCCAAGTAAAAGCGTTCGGAAATCCCGGAGAAATCCGCGAATTGATTACAAAGGAATTTGCTTAAATCATGATAAATATACATTTAGGACAATATATACCGGCTGACTCTTTTGTGCATAAATTAGACCCGCGCGCTAAATTATTCGGGCTTATATTTATTCTCACAGCAATTTTTATGACTCGTGAATATTTGAGCGTGTTATTATGGGCTGTCATGTTAATTATTATAGTGAGAGCTGCAAAAATTTCATTGAGGGTGCTTCTAAAGTCTTCACGCCCGGTATTATATCTCGTTATATTCACGTTCATATTTAATTTATTCATGAGCGAATTTACACACGCAATTTTCATGTTAGCTAGATTATTTGTGTTAATGCTTTATGCGCTATTATTGCCGATGACGACTGCGCCATTAGAATTAGCGGACGGGATTGACTCATTATTGACACCTCTTGAAAAATTTGGCTTCCCTGCTCATGAAAGTTCTATGATGATAGGGCTTGCAATGAGATTTATTCCGTTATTAGCTTATGAGACCGATAATATTATCAAAGCTCAGTTATCACGAGGTGCAAGGCTTGATCAGGGGAATTTATTTCAGCGCGTTAAATCATTCTTTCCGGTATTGATTCCCTTGTTTGTAATAATATTTCGCAGAGCCGACGAAATCGCCCTAGCAATGACCGCACGAGGTTATGACCCGCATAAATCACGAACCCGCAGAAAGCCTTTAATATGGAAATTTCAAGATAGTATTATATTAATATTTTGTGCGCTTGTGTCAGTAATATTTATTTTTGTGTAGCATGTAAAAAATTTCATGATATTATGACGTAAAAATATAATATCACAGGAGCAAATATTAATTTATGAAATACGCCGCTAAAATTAGTTATCTCGGTAAGAATTATTCAGGTTGGCAGATTCAGCCGGACTCTTTGAGCATTCAGGAAATTATTGAGGGAGTATTATTCAAGATTTCAGGTTCACGCGTAAAAATCACAGGAGCAGGCCGAACTGATAAAGGCGTTAACGCATGGGCTCAAGTTGCATCGTTTGAACTCGATAAAATTTTTATGCCCGATAAACTAAGACTCGCTATAAATTTCTATTTGCCTGAAGATATTAGAATCATGAAAATTTTTCACGTCCCTGA
>JAFSWW010000047.1 GCA_017444345.1 Synergistaceae bacterium
AGAGCAGAGAGCAGAGAGCAGAGAGATATTATTATCTCCTAATAATGAGCTTGAAAGGATTCATGCAGCTATAGCAATTTATGATCCAAATGGCAATTATTCGTCATATGCCGGTGCTTTAATGGTCTCAATTTTTGAATATACCAGCAATCCAGTTACAATACATATATTTCACGATGATACATTGACGCAGGAAAATAAGCAAAAATTTTTACGTACTGCACAGAAATATTCTCAATCTGTAAATTTTATTGATATTACTAAATATAAGTCATTAATAACTGCTAAACTTGAAGCGATATCAGAAAAATACACAATCGGGACTCTTTTTCGCATGTTTATGCCCGATGAGCTGCCGGACTTGGACAAAGTGATTTATCTTGATGTTGATTTGCTTGTGAGTCTTGATATTCGCGAACTCTGGGATATTGACCTCGAAAATAAATCAATTGCGGGAGTTCTTGATAACAGCCTTCTTAAATTAAAGCCGTTCCCCTTTTCGTGGCGCGCTAACATGATAAAGTTCATAAATTGCAGAATGGACTCATATATAAATGCCGGCGTTGTAGTTATGAATTTGCGCAAAATTCGTGAAGCAGGCAGCTTTATTGACACGTCTATAAACTGGTTCAAACGTTACGGCCAATTTGCATATACTCCTGATCAAGACGCTATAAATTCTATTTTTTCCGAAGATATTAAGTACATAGACAGCAAATTTAATACTTCTGATTTAAATATAGAAATGAAGGACTGTATTTTCCATGCGTGTACAAAAGGTTTGCATCCGTGGGACTCTTTTAGAAATAGAAAGCATGATATTTTTTTCTGGGCTATGTATCGTAAAAGCGCGTGGGGTGAAGATCTCAGCATTCAAGAATTTGTGCAGACTATAGGGAATATAGTTACTAAGACTGAATTTTTCCATCTTCATGGTAAACAGTGTCTCAAGCGCATAATCAAAGCAATGTATAATAGAATTTGCAGACTCAAAGAACCGTTTAAAGCAATTCATGTATTATTAATCGGAATATTTCACCGCAAATAAATTTTTTGTAATTCTTGCGAGAAAACTTAATTTTGACGGCTATTATATAATTACTGCAATAAATTTATTTATGTATAAGGGAGAAAAATTTTTACATGACTATAAAGAAATTTGCAGCAATTTTTTTATTTATATTTTGCCTAGTTCCTGAATCCCACGCAGCAACTAATAATCTTCAGGATTTATTCTGGCAGCACTCATGGCAGGAAATGGAGTCAGCCTTTCAAGCCTTACCGCAAAAAACTCCCCGCGATTATTCATTAATGGCAAATGCTTATAGATTCCAGTCAAAGTGGCGTGAGTGTGCAGCAATCCTTGAATCTCAATCCGGCAAATTCCCCGCGTCAATTAAACCCTATGCAGATATGACTCTGATTTTATGCTATGAGAATTCAGGCCAAAACGATAAAGCTATAAAGCTCGCAGAAAATTTATACAAGTCAGCACCGAATGATTTAAAATATTATGTTGCTTTATCACAATATAGAATTTACAGCGCGCGAAATGACTCAAGAAATACTCTTAACGCCTTAAATAAAATGTTAGCAAGTGCAGGCGATGACGATCAAAAAATTTACACGTTGACCCGCTTAATCTCACAGTCAAATAATAAACATTTCCGGGATCATGCTTTGAAACTCTTAGAATTACAGCCCGCAAATAAGAAAGCAGCAGAAATATTAATTAATTCCGGACGTTCTGACAATAATACAAAAATTGCGCTCGGTGTCTATTATCACTCAATCGGCAATAACAAAGCGGCTTTAATACGACTCAATACTGCAACAGGACGCAAAGCAATTTATTATCGAGCATGGGCAAATTCTAGGCTCAAGCAAAATAATAACGCATTGACTCTCTGGGGGAATCTCGCAATCAGCGGGAACTCTTACGCGGCCTCATCAGTTACCAGAATCGCAAATCTCGCAAAAGATAAAGGCATGATGGACAGCTGCCTAAATGTCCTAGAGAGAATCGCAAAAGAAAGACGCGGAGAAACTCAAGCAAGGGCGTTACAGGCAATTATAAATCTCACCGGCAAAAATAACCCTCAGAAAAAAGCAAGTTACGAGTCAAAAATTTTGCGTTCATTCCCCGGAACTAATTACGCATTCAAAGTTTTATGGGCACGAGCATGGGATTGTTTAGAGACCGGCCGTTATGTTGAAGCAGTAAAATTATTTCGTCAGGCAGATGCCCCCGGAGTAGGTTTTTACAAACGCGCTAGAATATTATATTGGCTGGGACATTCTCAAGCACTAGCAGGTCAGAAAAAAGAGTCCGAGAAAACTTTTTCACTCATAAAACGCAAATATCCGCTTACTATATATGGACTAATGCTCAAAGCTCCGATTAATATAATAAACGGGATAAATCCGAATTTAAGCATACAACCGTCTGAGCTTGAGAACTGGGGCTATATCTATAACGCATATTTAAGACTTTCACGCCCTAAAGCATCAACAAGGGAATTATACAGAGCATTAATATTATCTCGGTGGCTGGGACTTGATGAGTCATATAGTTCAGCAAGGAGACTCGAAACTCTTTTAACAGCTAACACGAATTTATACCGCGCTGATTTGGAGGCATTATATCCCCGGCCGTTCAAAAATTTAGTTGACTCAGCCTCAAAGCAATACGGAGTCGAGAATAATTTTATCTGGGCAATAATGAGGCAGGAAAGCGCATTCAAACCTGACGCACGCAGCTGGGTAGGAGCAGCGGGACTCATGCAATTAATGCCGGCAACTGCTAAAGGTGAAGCAAAACGAGCAGGACTCGCAAATTATGATTTAAATAATCCCGGCGATAATATAAAATTGGGAACTTCACATTTAGGGTGGCTCGGTCAAAGTTTTTCACGTAAAGAATGGGTTATGGCCGCTTATAATGCAGGTTCAGGAAATGCCCGCAAATGGATGAAGAACGGCGGCGACAAATTAGACTTGTTAAACTGGATCGAGGCCGTAAAATTCGACGAGACTTGCGGCTATGTGCAAAGAGTCTCGGCCAATCTTGAAATTTATAGAATGCTTTATAATGCTAGATAAAAATTTGATTCCCTATGAACTGTCAGATTATGTATTGCGCAAATATTTTCATGAGACTGGGCTAAAACAAGGCTGGCTCCCTGAAAGTAAAAACGGAGTCGGCGTTGCTGTATCAGGCGGCGGGGATTCTATCTCGTTATTATGGCTGTGTAAAAAATTTTATAATTCAAGAATTATAGCTATTCACGTGAATCACGGCATCAGAGGCAGCGAGTCGGACGGCGATATGAAATTTACTCAAGATTTTGCGGACTCTCTAGGAATTGAAATAATCACAAAGTTTTCAAGCGTCCCAGTTGAGAGAGTCAAGGGCGAGTCACTGGAATCAGCAGCGCGGCGGGTCAGGCTCCGTGAAATTTGTAACACAGCAAAAAATTTAAATCTTGATTATATATTTCTCGGTCATAATAAAGACGACTTGGCCGAGACAGTTTTATTTAATATTTTGCGCGGTACAGGGATTCGCGGCTCTGTGGGCATAACTGAAAGCAGCGAACTTGACGGAGTAAAATTTTATAGGCCGTTATTAGGCTTGAGACGTGAATTTTTGCGGGATATTCTCCGGGTCAGAAATATATCATGGCGCGAGGACTCTTCTAATAATGATAGCTCGTATACAAGAAATTTTTTGCGCTTGAATCTTTTGCCCCTGATTGAGAGTAAAATTAACTCGTCAGCTATTGAACATCTTGCAAATTTCGGGGAATTCATGCGCGAGTCCCGTGAACGTGAAAATATTTACAGCCGGAAATTATTAGACTCATGCAGAGATTATAATTTTGCGGGAATTGTCTTAACTCGTAAAAAGCTGCGTGATTTCTCCGTGAATGATTGCGCGTTGATTATCAGGGAAGCAGGCCGGAGGCTCAAGTTAAAGACTCTTTCACGAGGGCGGTGCAATGAACTCGCGAATTTGTTTATTAGCAATAAAAAATTTATATTTCAATGGTGCGATAAAGTTATAATTACGAGTCATGACGGCAGAATTTATTTTGAGGACTCGCGCGGGAATCAGGAATAATAAATCATCACTATTCTACTCTGCTACGAAGTAGCAGGG
>JAFSWW010000048.1 GCA_017444345.1 Synergistaceae bacterium
GCTTGAGTGGAGTAAAATTAGCAGTAAATTTTTTTATAGCAGGAGGATATATATAACATGAAAGTTTTTAGCACTGACAAGGCACCCGCAGCAATAGGGCCTTATTCACAGGGATTCATAGCGAACGGATTAATTTTCACATCGGGACAAATTCCTGTAAATCCTGAGACTGGAGAAATGCCAGAGGGAATCTCAGCACAGGCCGAACAGAGCTGCAAAAATGTCGGAGAATTACTCAAAGCGGCCGGATCAAGTTTTGATAAAGTAATCAAGACAACATGTTTTCTTGCTGATATAAAAGATTTCGCGGCATTTAATGAAGTCTACGCAAAATTTTTTACCTCAAAGCCCGCCCGTTCGTGTGTTGCAGTTCGTGATATTCCTAAGGGCGCATTATGTGAAATTGAGTGCATAGCCGAAGCATAAATAATTAATAATTCGCAGTCAGTGAGATTCTTTCTTGCTGGCTGTTTTTTTGCGCAAAAATTTTCACGGTGTTATAATCTTGCAATCTTAAAAATTTATTTACTGTAAGGAGATCAATTTTTTCATGAATTTATTTAAGCGTAATTTCTTGGCCTTCTCTGTTGTAGCTGCTTTGTTATTCATTGCGGTTATCAGCGGGGGCTGCGGCGGCAGTAGTTCGTCTTCATTCTTGCCGATTGATATTACTGACTATGATACGATTCTCACAGGCGGCTGGGTAATTGACACGAGCGCAAAAAATACTCTCTCGGCTGACGTGAACGGCGAAACAGTTAATTTTGCGATTCATAACGTTGCTGTGAAACTCTCATCAGTTGACGTTGAAGGCTCGGCCGGCAGCGCATATATTGAGGCATTTGCTCTTATTTCTGATGATAATGTTCTGCTTCCGTTAGCTTATGACCTCACAAAATTGTCTACTGATATGACACTTACTGAATCAGGTCAATGGCTTGCAGAGGGGCAAAATTCTTTATTGACAATTACCCTAAATAATGCCGAGTCATCAAATCCCACGTTAAATATTCGCGGAATAGTAAGATTTATCGGTGATTCTTATGCAGTTGTTAATGTAACTCTCAAAAAATTTAATGAGACTGCCAAGACAGAAAGCCAAATGAACGCCCTAATTAACGGTAACTGGCAATCAAATATTAGTGAGTATAACGGCGGATTCCTTTTCACGAGTATGGACATGGGCAGCACTCAAGAGACACCGGCACCGAATGAAAATGTCCCTGGAATGTTAAGAATTCCCGGAATGACTGCAATTGACGAAGCATATTTCAGTGCTAAATTATCAAATAGCAGTATCTCACAAGGCAAAGCTACAATGTCGCAAATGTCCCTTCTTGCTTTCTTGAATGACGAGGCAAGCCGCGACTGGTCAGGAGACGGCCCCCTTATGCCTTTAATTGATGTTGATCTCGACGTAAATCTCTCTCACGTGTTCGGCGATATTTATAAGCTGGAATTCCCGTTTGATGACATTTACAAAGAAGCATTCCCCGATTTAGAGACAGTATCAGATAAAACATACGTAATTCTTGACGGCGGCAATAGTGGTTATGCTGTAAATATAACGGCATTGAAAGCAGGCACTGAATATGTCGAAATTCGTTCGGTCTTAACACTCGAAAAGAAACCCGACTCAAGCGACGTTAACGTTACTGATTATATAGGCACGGCGTGGGATTCATTCTTTGCGGCTGGTCAAACAATCAATTTCACAACAGCGACTCCTGCTATTAATAATTTAATGATTCGCAGTCTCAATCTTGCATTCCCTGAAGCAGATATTACAAATCGCAAATTTACAGCTTTAATCACCGCTGAATATTCAGAGATGAACCCTACCGCGACTCCTGAAAGCGGCACTTCTCCGGATGTTAAAGTTCTAAACGCTCAAATAGATCTCGTAAATGTCAAGCAATTAGCCTATAACACATGGTATGCTGTTGACGAGTCCGGCGAGTCTGATTTTGCATTCACGTTACTTGATTCACCTGTAGGCGGAGATCCTATAGCACTTGTATTTGCTAATATTAGTTCGGGACTGATAGGCGGAAGTTATATATCAATTGCGGCCTTTGTAAGTGAAGCCGGTGAAATGTCAGATGTATTCTTTAAGGGAGCTTGGACTCATAGACCGGGCGATAAGGCAAGTGTTCAATTTGTCGCATCAGATAGACCATCTACACCGAGAAATGCTGATTTAATTAATTTCGGTGCTTACTTCTCATCAGTTGACATTAATGCAGGCACGGCGAACTTCTCGGCGGTTTCTCTACTAGCCTTTGATAATCCATTAAATCCCGGCAATAATGTATTTACTCCTATGGTCTATGATAGAGTACCCGTTAATGTAAATAGTACTGATACTCCGGGAATTTATAAAGTAACAACAGAAAACGGAAGCAGTTTCACCGTTCAAATGCTTTCACCTGATTCAGATGGAACAATGCGCGCAAATCTCAGCGGAGTAATCAAATATGAGTCTCTAGGCTTTAATATCAGTATCGACGCTGAAGTTACAAAGTCTGACAATGAAGCGGCAACGCTTGATTTTGACTCCGTCATGAAAGACTCAACGTGGCAGACGACTCTTGCTGACTCGGCGAATTCGGGCGGATTTGTCGTTATGCCTAATGCTCAAGTACAATATCCCTATATTGCAGCTAACCCCGGTCAAACAATGGCGAGTTTGTCATTTAAGGGAGATAGCAATAACGCAGCTGCAACAGGGTTCGGAATAATGAACACTTCAGCGGGAACTATACCTCTTACTCTATTAAATTTGCCGCTATCAGTTCAGCACATGTTTAATAATTTCTATAGATTTGATTTTACTTCGGGCGATCAGGGAATTAAGGGTGTATGTGTTCTTTCAGATGATAAGTCGTCGAAATTAATTCTTGAGGCTGATCACAAACTCGGAACTAATGAACTCAAGATGCATGTTTTATTGAGTCTCACAAAGCTTACTTCATCTTCAGAGCAGGATATAAGGCAGTGGATCGGTACCAGCTGGACAAAGGAACACACGGGCGGATTCCTTGTATCGGGCGATAATTCTCTGCGTTTCAGCGACATGACAGAATATAACCCGGAGCTTATACTTGACAGCTTTGACGTAACATTCGGCCAGCCTATAGGAACGAACACTATAGACTTCAGCGCAAATATAACTCTTCATAGGTCGGGCAGTGATGTAATTCTTAATTTGCCATTCAATGGAAATGTTGATGTCTATGACGCTGGAGTAAATATGTGGTACGGTATAGCGCAGGCAAATCACAGCCAGTTCATATTGACTATAATAAAAGACGAGATGGGCAGCGGTTATCACGTGATTTTATCCGCAAATCTCAATGTTCCATTTAACGGGAATTATTATTTTGTCTCATTAGCTGGGACTATGATACAGAAATAAAATATTAATCAATCAATAAAATTTTTAAGCAGTCGGGGAGAATCAAAATTTTCTCCGGCTGTTTTTTCTTGTGTATAAATACGTAAATTTTAGTGCTATAATTACGCATACTTGTAAAATTTGTTAATTATTTATATATAAGGAGTGTAATTTTTTTATGAGTTCATTTAGTCGTAAGTTTTTGGCCTTTTGCGGAGCGGCTGCGTTATTATTTATTGCGGTCATAAGCGGGGGCTGCGGGGGGAGCAGTTCGTCATTATTCCCTGTCGATGATGTTATTGACGCTGATACGACATTGGCGGGAGTTTGGCGAATTGATACAAGCGCAACAAATAATTTTGCCTCTGCTGATATTGACGGGACAGAAGTCAAACTCTCAATCAAAGATTTTATTTTGCGTTTCCAGAGTGTAGACGTTGAAGGCAGTAACGGACAATTATATTTAGATGTCATTGCAATTCTTTCAAGCGACCGAGTTATTATCCCTGTAGCATTTGACGAATCACAAGCCAGCACCGAGTATTTATCTTCTAATATGTGGAGCATGAATATTTACGGCGACTCTTACTTGTTTGAACTTGACGGAACAGAGTCAAATCCTTCATTAACTCTTATCGGCGGTGTAAATATTTTCAGCTCATATAAGGCTTTAGTGGGAGTAACATTCAAGAAAATTGGTCCCGCGTCAAGTAAATCATATGCAGAAATGGATAATTTACTCAATGGAACGTGGCAGACTCCTTCAAATTTGAACGGAATGATTAACGGCGGATTTTCTTTCATGAGTGCTGATATGCCCATGCCCTCAAATGATTCAAATATGCCCGAACCTCCTGAGCGCCCCGGTGATATGCCATTAATAAACGGAATGCGCGAGATCGACATAGCATTTACTAACATGATATTTGAGGAGACTGACACAGCAAATAATTATTCTATACTCACGACTCAAATGGCATACGGGACTCTCACAGCAAGCAATGATTTTACAGGCCCTGTAAATCCAATCATGAATCTTGACTATAAGGACGCAAAAATCACAGCGCTTTATGATAATATTTACAAGATCGAGATTTCTTCACGTGATAAGTCTGTATTATTAGTCAATTCTGATAACAAACACGCATATTTAGTTAATGCGGCAATGACAATAACAGAAAACGGCGGCTATAATGAGACCCGTACAGCATTAGCACTTGAGAAAAAGCCCGATGCAAGCGAGAGTACATTTAACATAATAGATCAAATCGGTTCAGTATGGCACACACAAAATTTAGCAGTGGGAGAAATTCACGACCCTTCAGCCGGCAGACCCATAAATATAAAATTTGAAGAACTTGGCTTGATGTTCCCTGCTGAATCTGCTGACATAGCAAATCGCTCTCTCACAATAATAATATTAGGCAGATACTACGAGAATACGCCCATTTCACAGGATCGCGTTTATCATGATGTAAGCTTTGATATTAACGCGACATATGTCGAAAGAATCGGCTATAATACATGGTATATTGACAACGGCGACGAGACAACAGAGGGCAGCTCACGAGCTATTATAACTGTCTTAGATAATTATGCCCTTATGACTGCACATGTAACTGTAAATAATAAAGAAGTAGATATTATTGCTTTCTTGTCTGATTTAGGCGATATAGAAGACGTTTTCTTCAGCGGGGCATGGACTTGCGCGAGTTCTGACGCAAAAGTAAATATCGTAAATCCCGGTTTTAGCGGTGAAGTTACTTTATTGACATTCGGGGCGTATTTCTCGTCAGTTGATATTGACTCAGGCACGGCGAATTTTTCAGCGTTCACGGTTTTAAGCAGTGATTCATTCCTGATTCCTGTAGTATTCGACAATGAGAAAGTTACAGTTAAAGAAGGCGCTACGTCATATGATTTTGTAGTAAATTCTACGCACGGTTCATTTACGGTTAATGGCGTTAATAACGATCCTAATAAAATAAAGATTGACGGAAAATTTAATTTCCAAGATATGGCCTTAACAGTGAGTGTTGACGCTGTAGCATCAAGAATCCCCCCGACTAGTCAGACGCTTGATTTTAACACGATAATGAATCACAGCACTTGGCAGTCTACACCGTTTGACGCTAAATCCGGCGGTTTTGCAGTTATCGGCAATTCTTCAGGCGCAATGATTTATCCCGGCATAAATTCTAAGACATTCGCAAATATAGTTTTTGACGGGAATAACACGGGCGGGGAGATTTCCGGCTTCGGCACTATGGGATTAGCAAGTTTTGATGTTGGAACTAGAACATTTGTAGATTACGGCTCAATGCTGCCTGTAGCTCTAATGAAGGAACCCATAAAAGTTGATAACATTTTCGGCAATTACTATAAATTTGCATTTGAGAGCGGAGATTCTGAACTCAAGGGAGTATTTATTCTTGAGAGCGAGTCAGCTGCACGAATGATTTTACTTGCAGACAGCGGAAATAGTCAGGCAATCACGAGGCTTCATACAGTCTACTATCTTCATAAGGTAACAGAGACAACACCCATTGATTTAACAGCGTTTAATAATACTTCATGGGATGTTCCGCAGGCAGGCGGCATAGTTGCTTTACAGGACGGGAATATATTGCAGATTACGAACTCGAGTCCGGATATGTACAGCGTAAGACTTCGCGATTTCAACGTGCAGTTTACGAATGCTAATGTATCAGCAAAAACAGTTGACTTCAAAATCTCTGCATATATTGATATCCCGCGCTATGGAGAACGTGCAACAAATCAATATATTGAATTCCCCGTAAAAACTGTAACAGTTGAAAAACTCGGCGCATATGTCTGGTACGGAGAAGAAGGCACTAATAAATTTATTGTAACTATGAGCGCAGGCTATCAAAACAGAGCAGCTTTAGCAGGAACTCTTAATTTTGCCTCGCCCAATAATCCAAATTTCAACGTTCAATCCTCGATTTTATTAGACTTAGTATTGAAGCAATAATCACGCTAAATTAATAAGACAGTCAGGGGGCAAATCTCTGGCTGTTTTTATTTTGTGATAAAATACTTTCTTGCAATATATTATTATTTATTATTTATTATACTAAGGAGATTTATTTTTATGGATATTACTTGTTTATTATGGCTTCAGGATTTAAGAAACGCGATAAATAGTCAGGCACTAATTGATTTTATCACGGTGCTTTCATTTTTTGCGGTGTCATGGGTCATAATGATTCCTGTTTTAGTTTACTGGTGCATTGACAAGAAAAACGGATTATTTTTATACGTCTCATACTGCACAAGCTGGTTCATTAACGGATTACTTAAATTAACGGTCTGTGCTTATCGTCCGTGGATAAGGGACTCGCGAATCATTCCGGCCGGCGGGGATATAACAATGAAGACTGCGGGCGGTTATTCATTTCCGAGCGGTCACACAATGCAGTCATCGCCGATTTACGGGGGACTCGCTGTGTTATGTCATAAGAAAGCAAAAATAGTTACGTTCTTATTAGGAATTCTAATTATAGTAACTGCATTATCACGCATTTATTTGGGAGTTCATACGCCTCAAGATGTCATAATCGGAACAATTTTCGGCCTGTGTTCTGTCTGGGTAGCTGCAAAAATTGTAGGCTATATAAGTGCTCACCCTAAGAGTGAAAATATTTTCTTGTTAATCGGCATGATTTTATGTTTTGCGTCGATTTATTATATTACTCATAAGACTTATCCTTTAGATTATAAGGCTGATGGATCTTTACTCGTTGACCCTGCAAAGATGATGAATGACACATTTTTAGCTAATGGAATGATTGCGGGCTTTCTTGTAGGACGATTCATTGAGAAGACATTTATAAAATTTGAGTCGACCGGCTTTAATATTGTCGGACTCATTGTTGCGTTTATTGGATTTATCCCGCTTTATTATATAAGAATGAACATTTGCAGCGTGTATAATTTTATGACAGTTCCGTTAAATACTGCGCTCGGTTCACACTGGGGACATTTTGCGATCGGCTTTATTGAATTTTTCTATACTGTAGCGATTTGGCCAATAGTTATAAAAATATTCACTCGTAAATAAAAATTTTTGCGGAAATTCACGGCCTCATGCATGATATTATTTCGTGTATGAGGCTTTTATTTATTTATCCGCGTGTGATTTCAGTATTTGTCATTTTCTCGTAAACAAGAGCGAGCGCGCTGTGATCGAGACTCCCTTTATTATCGCCGTGTAAAATTTTCATGAATTCTGAAACCTGAGCAGTTAACGGCATAGGAGCGTCAACAGATTTTGCAGTGTCCATTACGTTCGCTAAATCTTTAATGTGCAAATCGATTCTAAATCCAGGCTTGAAATTATGATCCATAATCATGGGTGCTTTTGCGTCCATTACTGCAGAGCCCGCGAGTCCGCCCCTTATTGCCTGATAAATTGCCTCAGGGTTTACGCCTGCTTTCTTGCCGAGCATTAAAGCCTCACTAACTGCCGCGATATTTATAGCGACAATTGCCTGATTACATAATTTCGTAACATTGCCCGCGCCTATTTCTCCGCATAATACAACACTAGATCCCATAGCTTTTAAGACCGGCTCAAATTTTGCAAAAATTTCTTCCTTGCCTCCTACCATGAAACTTAATGTGCCGTCAATCGCTTTAGGTTCTCCGCCTGATACGGGAGCGTCAAGCATTTCAATGCCCATTTTTGCGAGTGAGTCATAAATTTCACGGCTTGCAATCGGGCTGATTGATGACATATCGATAAATACTGCACCTTTTTCCATGTAATCAGCAACTTTATCATCAGTGAGCATTACGCTTTTAACTTGAGGAGAATCCGGGAGCATTGTTAAAACGAGTTCGGCACCCTTTGCAACGTCTGAAGCTTTCTCGGCTGCTTTAGCTTTACCCTGAGAGAACGCAGCAACTTCATCAACTGGAGCCCGGCTGCGATTATAAACTGTTAAGTCATGACCAGCCTTAATTAAATTTTTTGCCATAGGTTTGCCCATAATTCCGAGTCCTATAAATCCTATTTTCATGAAAAATTTTTATCTCCCTGAAAAATTAAAATATTATTTCTTGAATTTATTATATCAGGTGTGACTCGCTTTTCTCCCCCCTTCGGGGTTGGGAA
>JAFSWW010000049.1 GCA_017444345.1 Synergistaceae bacterium
CAAAAATTTATTCACTCTTAGCAAACAAGAACATCACATAACGCACGAGAACCCATAAAACTATAACAAGTGCTATAACTGTCTGAATCTCGTATAATATCCCCTGCCATGAAAGACTCGTAAAATTTGCTGATAACTTCACGGCCAATGCGCTAATTACTAATGGGAATGTGAAGGCAGAATGACTCGGAATAAATTTAAAGCTGAAAGTTTTCAATAAATAAATCATTCCTACAGCCCAGAAAAAAATCGAGCAGGCTAATAACGCATAAACGAGCCATGAAATTTTTTCAGGAAATGATACCATATAGCCAGCCAGTAATAACGAGGCAGGAGCAGCAAATATTACAGTTGTAGGCTGTGCAGGTGCGGGAATTTCTCCGACTAGAAAGACTCTTTTGCAGACGACAATTAATAATAATATATAAGTTATTAACCCGAACCAGAAAGCATATTGACCGATGTCTAAATTTCCAGTTACAGGAGCTGACACGCTGGCGACTGCAATTCCTACATATACTATGAACCATGAAGGGAAGACTTTTTTTATCGCAAAATTTCTCACGACAAATTTAAACGTGAACCAGATTATTAATAGCACATGAAAGATTACTCCGGCGTACCAGATTATATTTGCACATTCTGGGCTATAGGGCTTAATATATCCTGCTAATAACATAGTCGCCATTGTGAAAGTCGGAAATACACTCGCAGCAACGGGATTATCAAGCGGTTCAGATAGTTTTGTGTTCAGACATAAAATTTTCAGCAAGTAAGGCACATATAAAATAAACGCAATCAAGCCTAACACATGCCGGGCTTCTGTGCTGTATGACTGAATCAAATTCCCTAAAGCAAATAAACCGAGTATTAATCCAGCTATAGGAATGGGATAACGTTTCAAGAATGACATTATAAATTCATACCTCCTAACAAAATTTCATGCGGGCGGGATTGCCTGATTCACCGTCAAAAAATTTTAATATTTTCACGTCGAGCGAATTAATTAATCCCGTGATTCTTTCTTTATCTGACTCGTTGTAATAAAGCACGCTTACCCCGCAGCATTTATCGGCCTCTCTAGGTGTCGGAGCGAACGTGCATTTAATCCCGTCTGACTTCATTGAGTCATATAATTTCTGAGCGTTCGTTACATCAGGGAATAATATATAATGCAGCAATTTATTAGTTCCCTAACATCTCAAGAAATGCCCCGATTCGAGTCTTTAACTGTTCTGCGTCCTGATCAGTGTAATCTGTCTCAATGCCTAAAACTGGAATCCCCGCATTCTTTAATTCGCGCTCAACAAAGAATCCTTCAGTGTCATAGATATTGCAGAACTTGAGATTTAAATCTATAACTCCATCGGCCTTATACTCTTTAACAAGTCTCTTAATATCGTCAATGCGTTCAAAATTAGGAGTGAAGCAAGCGCAGTGAATCGCTCCCATGTATCTATCAGTCAAATTCTTAATCATTTCGTCAATAGTTGCGCCGGACTCGTCTACGCATTTCTCGTAATATCTGACTCCAGTGCATAACTCTTCACAGACTACAGCCCCGCCGAGACTCTCGACAATGTGATGAATCTTCCAATTTGGAATCGATAAAGGCGTGCCGGTGATTAAGATTCTTTTTGCGCCCTTAGGAAATACTGAGACATGATTTTTTGCGCGCTCGTCTAACTCATCGCATAATTTATTAATCATTCCGGTAATTCTCGCAGGGTCGTCGTAAAATGCTATTTGCGTGATTAATAATACGTCCTTCCCGCTGATGGGTATATCGTCAAGTTTTCTGAAATTTGCGAGTCGTTGCAGTGCCTTGCGCTTGTTATTCAATAAAATAATTGCCTCGCGTAATTTCGCCGGAGTTACTTTATTCCCCGTCAACTCTTCACACTTTGCAAGATAGCCTTTAATCTCTTCTGCCCAGTGCTCATAATCTTTAGGGCGTTTCATTTGCGGAATGTCCATTATATACATCGGGGCATCTTCTGCTAAGATCTCCCATGCTTTCTTTTTGCCGTCGCATGTGTTCTCGCCGATAAACAAATCAGCAAGTCTGAAAAATGGGCAGGTCCTGTCAAATCTCGCGCCTAAACTAGCTTTTATTAACGGGCATGTCGCAGCAGGTAATTTTTTCTCCCCGCCCGGCACCCAGAATTGAGAGCCTGAACATAAACCCGTAGCAATCGCTCCCGCAGCAATGGGAATCTCATCAGGGACATGAATGCAGAATGTGCCGACAACTTTACCGCCGTTTTTCTTGTGTTCGAGTAATTCAGCCGGCCTGATTCCGTGAATCTCAGCAACTACCATATTAAAATAGTCCATTCCCTCCGGCCTGTTTTGCTGCGATAAGAATACATCACCGAATGCCCCCGGTAAAGCCTCACACAGTAAATCATGAGTCTTTACGTCCATTCCTAAATCCTGCCACATTTGATGATAATCTGCCATTGTAAAACCTCCCTCAAAGTTTATAGCTTATAATTTCTCCGTGATATAACTGGCAATCTTTGAACACGTAATTATATTTGTGATTATTCAAGCAAAAATCTTCGATAATTCTATAATTCTTGCCTGCAAAAATTTTGTCGATCTGCCTATAAATCCCCGCTCCATTCTGAACATAAACAGGGCAGTAATTTATTTGCTCGTCATGAAAATTTGTAGAGCCTGCTATTTCCTGCAAAATATTTAATTGCTCGTCAAGTTCTAAAAATTTTATGTAGTACTCGATAATATAAGCCTGAAGCCCCGTTAAATCCGAGTAAAATTTCAGCTTGTGAAGTAAATCACTAATTTTGCGAGTCAATTCCTTCACGTCCCGCAATTTCCTGAATCCGTAAATATTATTTATTTCAGCAATTAAATTATCTTCTTGGCCGGATTCATAAATAAACACGTTTTTATTTAGCGCGCTTATTTCACGAGTCATTATCTCGCAAAAATTTTCACAGACTATTAATTTACTGCTATGAATCAACGGGCATTTATCGGTCTTAGCATATGTTATTGTCGCATTAACTAAATCACACAAATTTTTATCCTGCGAATAATTTAATATTTCCGAGTCAATCCCATAAACAGGAATCGCATATAAACCGCGCGAGTAAAATATTTCAACGGGAATTCTTGAGCCTATATAGCCTATTACATCATCACGCAAAACCGCTTTAACATAAGCCTCACGCCGTAAATTTTCGAGTTCGTCAAAAATTTTCATGTCTCAACCCAGCAAGGCCGCCCCTATAGCACCTGCAAATCTTGAATCGGGGCATGTTTTCACTTCAGCATTTAAGACTTCAGCAAGTTTTTTAACGAGTAAATCAGCCTCACAAAATCCGCCCGTCAAGAAATATTTTTTCTCCCCGTTTACTTTACGGCCTGCCAATATAGCGACTTTTGCAGCAACTGAACTTATAGCACCGCAAGCAATATTTTCACGGGGTGTGCCTAATCCCATGAGACTCACTATTTCGCTTTCTGCAAAAACTGTACACATTGACGAAATTTTTACTTCTTGGCCGTGTTCAGCGAGTGAAAAGAATTCAGGAAGAGTCAAGCCCATTCTGTTAGACATGACTTCTAAAAATTTGCCAGTCCCCGCCGAACATTTATCATTCATGACGAAATCAACGACCCGGCCATTTGAGAGCAAAATAATTTTTGTGTCCTGCCCGCCGATGTCTATAACTGTGAGATTTCCGGATTCTTGCGCGAGAAATGCCGCCCCTTTTGCATGACAAGTTATCTCCGTTAAAGTTTTGTCGGCATATGGAACTGAAACACGCCCGTAACCTGTCGCAATGATTCGAGATTCAGAACGGGGAATATTTTGACTCTCAAGCCATGTTAAAAGCTCGTTCGCAGTCTCTTTACTGTTCCAGCCGGTGGGCATCAACTTTTTTGCGATAATATTTTGCTTTGAATCGTCAAGAATAACTGCCTTTGCTGCTGTTGAGCCTATATCTATACCCGCGTAAATCATGCTAGAAAATTAAAGTATTATCCGCTCCAGTTATCATTTCCATAATTTCGAACATGTTAGAAATCGTACCGACTGCAATTTTTTCACTAATATTAAAATGAGTCGTGCAAGTCCCGCAGACTAAAATTTTTGTGCCGGCCTTCTCTAAATCTTTAATGTATTCGCAAGCTGATGACTCCGGCAAAACGAGCTTTACACCTTCATTCATGAAAGCCATTACAGCAGGACGGCGCGATAATTTTGAGATACAGCCGAGAAAAGCCTTCATTAAGACCTCGCCGAGTTCCTTATCATTGCCGCCTAAAACATCATGAGCTACTAGAATCGCTAATAACTCATCACGCTTTGAAATTGCTTCTACTTCACCTGAAGCGACTTTCTTAGCTGTTAATTTGCGCTCATTATTTGACTCACTGCGTGTTAATTTGACCTCGTACCCCTTATTATTAAGCAGTCTTGTAACATTTGAGACGGCTATATCATTATCTACTAAGATTTCAAGTTCATTTGCGCCCTTCTCGATTTCGGCCTTAGTCATAATAACAGGTTCGGGACATAATTTGCCCATTGCGTTAATTTTTTGCATTGTTGTTAGAGTATTTTGCCGTGCTTAAATGGGAGTGCATAAATTTTATTGCGAGTAATTTGACATGTGCGCAAAAAGTAAGTGATTATAATGCATTCCCGTGCATGTAAAAATTTTTCACGTAAAACGCGGCATAATGACTCCTCTTGCGCTCCCTTCTGATTTAGTATTAATAAAATTTTATTTCTTGATTGAAAGATTTTAGCATGAAAGATTTTATAAGGCTATAAATATTATTACTATATTTCAATAATTAAATCCCCCGGCTTTGTTACGAGTCAGGGGACAAATTTTATTAATCTTCGTGATGTTCCATAGGAATTAAATTCATTCCGTGCTTAGCGCGGTAATCATTCAGTGCTGTGTGTATAGCTTCTTCGGCCAAGACTGAGCAGTGCATTTTAATGGGAGGTAAACCGTCAAGAGCTTCTGCCACCGCGTTATTTGTCAAATTCCATGCGTCTTCAATAGTTCGTCCCTTGATCATGTCAGTAGCCATACTTGATGACGCTATTGCACTCGCACAACCGAACGTCTTAAATTTCACGTCTTCAATTATCTGCGTGTCAGGGTTGACCTTCAAATAAATTTTCATGATGTCCCCGCATTTGGGATTTCCTGCCTCGCCGACTCCGTCAGGGTTTGCGATTTCTCCGACATTGTGAGGATTCATAAAGTGATCCATAACTTTTTGACTATAATCTAATGCCATAATTTAAGCCTTCTCTCCTAAAGTTTTTAAGTAATCTTCCCATAACGGCGACATTGCGCGCCTTCTCGATACTATTTCCGGCAAAACTTCAAGCAAGTAATTTATCTGCTCGTCCGTTGTTAATCGCCCGATTGTGAATCTTAATGACCCGTGAGCCATTTCGTGTTTTAATCCCAGTGCTAATAATACATGTGAAGGATCTAAACTCTCAGAACTGCACGCACTACCAGTTGACGCGCTGATCCCCCTTGCGTCCAAATCTAATCATAAAGTCTCGCCTTCTACACCTATAAAGCTGAAATTTATATTATTAGGCAGTCTCTTATTCCCTGTCGCACCGTTTAATTTCGCATGAGGTATTTTTTCGAGAATTCCCGCGATTAATTTATCACGTCTTAATGAATTTATTGCTTTGTCGTCATCTAAACGCGATTTTAAAATTTTCATGGCCTCACCGAATCCGACTATACCCGCAATATTTTCAGTGCTGGCTCTGTGCTTTCTCTCCTGTGCCCCGCCGTGTATAAAATTTTCCGGCCTCATTCCTTTGCGCAAATATAAAGCTCCGACTCCTTTAGGTCCGTACATTTTGTGTGCTGACATTGAAAGCATGTCTATATTCATTTCTTTAACGTCAATATTTAAGTGTGCTGCGGCCTGTACTGCGTCTGTGTGAAAGGGGATTTTATGTTCCCGGCAAATTGCCCCGATTTCTGCGACTGGCTCAATAGTTCCCACTTCATTATTTGCGAACATTATAGATATTAAAGCCGTCTTGTCTGTGATTTCTGACTCGAGTTCGTCAAGATCTATCATGCCTTCTGAATCTACATTTAAATATGTAACTTCAACACCGTGAAATTTATTCAAGTATTCGGCAGTATGTAGAATCGCGTGATGTTCGATTTTAGTCGTGATTAAGTGATTTTTGCCGAGTTTAACAGCTTTCTCAAGTGTTCCCTTAAGTGCCCAGTTATCCGCTTCAGTTCCTGAACCTGTAAAAAATATTTCTGAAGGGTCGGCATTAAGTGAGCTTGCTACTTGTTCGCGTGCTTTCTCGATTGCTGCCCGGCTCTTGCGTGAGAATGAATAAACGCTTGAGGGATTCCCAAAATTTTCGCTGAAATATGGCATCATTGCGCTTAATACTTCAGGACTTACAGGAGTCGTAGCTGTGTGATCCATGTAACAAAACATTTATAAATTATTCCTCCTTATTTTTCCTTGATAGTGCTTTATTGTGAATTGCTTCACGTTCTGAATTATTGCAAATTTCCTCGCGCGTTATCTCGTCAAGTGTTGTGCTCATCAAAATATTATCTACTGCGGATTTAACACGCTGCCATAAATTGAACGTCGGACAAGTCAAAACATTTTCGCAGCCCTTCTCCGTCTGACATTCTCCCCAGATTACCGGCTCATTTAAGGCACAAAGAATTTCAGAGATTGTGATTTCGCTTGAATTTTTTGCGAGCTTATAACCTCCCTGCGCTCCCCTGACGCTCTCAAGGAGTCCCCCGCGCCTTAATTTTACAAGTATCTGCTCAAGAAAAGTTACAGGAATATTTTGACACGAAGCAATATCGTTTACACAAATGGGCGACTCGTTTTCTTTAACGCTTAAATATGACATCGCCCGAAGACCATAACGCGCCATTGTTGATAACTTCAATAAATCATCTCTCTTCACAAAACTAAATCGCGCAAAGTATAATATACCCGATTAATTTAATCAAGATTATATGACGCAAAAAAAATTCTCCCGAACTCATATGTCCGAGAGAATGGTTAATTATTTATTTACCGGCCTGCAAAATTTCTACAGTGCATGTCTCACCGTCAGAAGCCTTAAATATTATCTTGCCGCCCCTGTCCTTACCGTCTGTTACTGAGTCTACAGAGATCATGACTTGCTTTTTATTCCTGCCAGTTGCCGAACCGCTCACAGACTCGAGTCCGTTTTCTGTTTTCTTGTTATTGTCGCTCGTAGTCAAGTGAATCCAGCCCGCATTGGCCGTTGCTGTCCAGTCTAATTCAGATAAAAGCTCTACTACTTGAGTATGACCGCTTGCAGGTGTTGCAGTGTAATTAAATTTTGCTTGAGTTACTGCTATATGTGCCGGACGAGGGATTGTATATTCGCTGTTGTTGTTTTTCTCCCACGCGTAATCATAATCTCTGCGTCCCCATTTAGTGTAATACTTGTTAGTATGGCCTTCTGTTGCGCCTTCATTTGTTTTGAAATTTACGTATAATTTCAGCTGCGGATTTTTCTGCCATTCTGCCTTTGTTACAGTTACTACAAATTCGCTGTTAAGTGCAATGCTTGAGCGTCCCGACGTTGGAACATCTTTAAGCCATGTTGCATAGGGTCCGCGCTTCCCGTCTTCAGGCCGTTGGAAATTCCAAACCCAGCTGGCAGTACTTCCGCCCGACCTGCTCGAACATTCATAATCTGTAACTGTATATTCTACTTTACTCTCCCATTTATAGCTCGGCTTGATTGAGATTTCCCCTTTTGCACCGTCCTTAGCACTACCTCCGCCCGTTATTCCGCCGTCAATTTGGAAAGTTTCGCCGTTAGTTTTCTTTGTCTCCTTGTTAAGAGTTCGAGGAGCAGCTTTTGACACAGTACCGACCGGAGTATTACCCGCTCTGAATTGCGCCGAGTACTCAATAATCCAGTTATAGCCTAAAATAGTATCATTCGCTAAAAATTGTAACGCACTAAGTTTATCAGTTCCGAGTCCGTCAAGAATTGCTCCGCCTGCAGTCTCGGAGAGGTGCGCATATTGCTGTGAGGGGTTTGTCTCGCCTGTAACTTTTACTATATAGTAATCTGAACCGTCATTGAAATTATGCACGGGAATAATATTAAATACCATGCTCGTGTCTCGGTGCCATGCTTTATATTCACGGTTATATGTGAAGAAGGTTTCACCTTTAGCTACCCGGCGGGTGAAATAATATTTTCTCGGTGTAACATGCATAATCGGCTTAAACGTATATGAATATCCCGGAAATACTGCGCTGGCACTGTCTGAAATACGTATTTTTTTCGCTGTGCGTATATTATTATCAGATGAGACAAGTTCATTATATGCCTTGAGACTGTCAAGAGCTTCTGCCCACTCTAAGAAATCTTCTGCTGTATCGTCAACATAATTATAATCAATAGGATTCGGATCTGTTGAGAGAATAATATCACCGCTCAAGACTTCATAATCGCCTGAAGTATATATAATTTCTAAGTCCGTGCTGTCAAGTTCTGACTCGGCGGGATTGAGCGTAAATGTCTCGTCGCCCGATGTATAAGTAATTGTCATAATGTCTTGACTGTAAAATAAATCGCTCCCGAAATATTCGTATGTGTCCCATACATCTTCAATGTCATCGGAATTCAGCGGCATAATATCTTCAGAAGGGATTCTAATTGCTACCGAGTAAAAATCTTCAGCTGCTTGTTTTTCCTGCTCGGTTGCATTGTCGGGTAAATACGGCGATAAATCCAAATCAAGAGAGTCCGTTAATTTGTCAATATATTGTGCTTGAATATCGATAAATGCGATTATTGCCCCGTTATTTAATGCGTCATTGAGTCTTGAAATATACGACTCATTATTTAATTCTGCTGAGAAGTCTTCGCCCTCTTGCTTATGCCATAAAAGTATATCGCCTTTCTTGGCCTTGCTTGAGCCCCTGATAAATTCCTGAAGTCTATACACGTCAGAATATGATAAAAGTTTCTCCGCGAGTTCGTTTTTTGTTTCCGGATTATCAGGATTAACAGGTGTAACGTCCGGGCTTTCTGGAGTCGGAGTCGGCTCTGGAGTCGGTTCAGGGGTTATATCATCGATTAGGAAGCTCCCCCCCCCCCGCAGCCTGCTGACATGACAAGAGAGAAAGTGAATAGTGCAGCAATGAGCCATAACAGCCCGATATGTTGTGAAGAATTTTTCCACATGGATTCATACCTCCATAAAATAATTTGCTAATATTTTACAAGTAAAGCTATTTTTTTGCGAGTTATATAATATTGTGATAATCTTTTCTCAAATAAAATCGCATGAATAATAATATAATTTGGAGGACGTAAAAATTTGATATTTAGCAGCATAAAAAAAATTTTAGGACTTGACCCTAACGACCGAGCATTAAAGACTTATAACGGCTTTGTCGATATAATTAACTCATACGCAGATAATATAAAATCTAAATCTGATGACGAACTCAAGGCGCGCGCAAATGAGTTAAAATCTCACGCACTCGACAGCCCCGACGCTTTGAATGATATTTTACCGGAAGTTTTCGCGATTGTCCGTGAAGTCTCACAGCGCACTATAAATTTAAGACATTACGACGTGCAATTAATAGGCGGAATGGCTTTACACGATGGCCGGATTGCTGAAATGAAAACAGGTGAGGGCAAAACTTTAGCGGCTACTCTCGCAGTAGTGTTAAATGCTTTCAAGGGTGAAGGCGTTCACTTAGTTACAGTTAATGACTATCTTGCAAAACGAGACGCGGAATGGATGAGCCCGATTTATAATTTTCTGGGACTCAATGTCGGCGTGATTTATCCGTATATGCCTAATGAAGAGAGACTCGCGGCGTATAAAGCTGATATAACATACGGAACTAACAGCGAATTCGGTTTTGATTATCTGCGCGATAATATGGTCTTGAGACTGGACGAGAAAGTGCAAAGAGGTCATAATTTCTGCATAGTTGACGAGGTTGACTCGATTTTGATAGACGAGGCAAGGACTCCGCTTATAATTTCGGGAGCTTCAGACGATGATACGAGCTTATATGTTAAGGCAGACTCAGCAGCAAGATACTTGAAAGAGGGCCGCGATTTCGAGAAGGACGAGAAGGAACGCAGTATATCAATGACTGAATCAGGTATACAGAATTGCGAGCAGTATTTAAAGATTCCCGGGCTTTTCTCTGAACTTGCGCACTCTGATTTAGCTCATAGAGTAGTACAGGCTTTGAAGGCTCATACTTTATATAAACGAGATATTGATTATGTCGTTAAGGACGGCGAAGTAATAATCGTTGACGAATTCACGGGGCGGCTTATGATAGGCCGGCGGTACTCTGAAGGGCTTCATCAGGCAATCGAGGCAAAAGAAAGAGTCAAAATCGGTCGTGAGAGTCAAACGCTTGCAACTATAACACTTCAGAATTATTTCAGAATGTATCACAAATTAGCAGGAATGACAGGAACAGCAGCCACCGAAGCAGAAGAGTTCAAAGAAATTTACGGCCTTCAGGTTGTTACGATTCCGACTCATAAAAAAATGATTCGCGTGGATTATCCTGATGTAATTTTTGCGACTGAACAGGAAAAATACAGCGCAGTTACTGACGAGGTTGAAGAATGCCATAAACGCGGGCAGCCTGTTTTAGTGGGTACTACTTCAATAGAGAATTCCGAGAGAGTCAGCAAGTTATTAAAGGCTCGCAAGATTCCTCATCACGTTTTGAACGCGAAATATCACGAGCAGGAGGCATTAATTATCGCTCAAGCAGGGCGTGAGGGCGCTGTAACAGTCGCTACAAACATGGCAGGGCGCGGGACTGATATAATGCTGGGCGGGAATCCTCCGGACTTGGCCGAACATGATAGAGTCGTTAAAAACGGAGGACTCGCAATAATAGGCACAGAAAGACACGAGTCAAGGCGTATAGATAATCAATTGCGGGGGCGTTCAGGCCGTCAGGGAGATCCGGGGGCGTCAAGATTTTATTTGTCGTTGGAAGATAATTTGCTGCGTTTATTCGGGTCTGACAGGATTCAGCCTTTAATGGGCAAACTCGGAATGAAAAACGGCGAGGCTATAGAGTCATCAATGCTCACAAGAATAATAGAGAACTCGCAAAAGAAAGTCGAAGAGTTACATTTTGATATTCGTAAACAGTTACTCGCATATGATAACGTCATGAATCAACAGCGCGAGGCAATTTACGCGGAACGTGAGGCAATATTAACGACTCCGCCTGAAGAAATGCCGGGATATGGCTGGGACATTTTCGAGGGCGTTATTAATGGAATTCTTGATAAGTACTTCCCCGATAATTCTAATTGCGAACCTGACAGGGCAGCGGCTAAATTAAAATCTGTATTCGGTGCAGGCTCGGAAAAGAATATAGCAAGCGTTGATAATAGGCTCGATATGGAGGGCATGAAAGGAGAAATTATTGACGGCATAAAATCGCGTTATGACTCAAAAGTTGAAGAGTTCAAGACTTATGACAGCAGGATGGCGGCTGAAATAATCAGCGGGACTTTGTTATATATTCTTGATGAGGACTGGCGCGAGCATTTGACTTCAATGGACGAATTAAGGCGGGGAATAGGACTGCGGGCAATCGGCCAGAAAGATCCATTAATAGAATACCAGTTTGAGTCATATAATTTATTTCAGGATATGACCGAACGCGTGAAACTCACATTTTGCGAGAGATTATTACGTTCACGAGTATTAAGCACTCCCGAACAGCATAGAATCGAGGCTGAAAAATTAGAGTTCAGCAAGCCCGAATTTACACAGACTCCGCAAAAAAATAATATTCTACCCGGCAAAAAAGAAAAAATCGGCCGTAATGACCCATGCCCGTGCGGAAGCGGCAAGAAATATAAATATTGTCATGGAAGAGGACTTTAATAATATGAAGAATATCACGCAAAAAATTTTATTAGCACTCGTAATTATATCTTGCATGAGAGTTAATGCGTTTGCTATTGACTATGATTTATCAAGAATGCGGACGATGAATCCCGATTTTACGACATATCCCGCTGATCAGGGTATAATTTGGCTCAAGCACACGGCAATCTCAAGCGCAAAAAACGGCGGTATCGAGGCAGCTAGACTCTATGTTATTCGAGGCCGTCAAGGTCTTGAAAGCAAGTGGCTTAATTGGAATATTCCCGTCCCGGCAAATGGAAATGTTGAAATTCTAGAATCATCAATTTATGACCCTGCGAGCGGTGCAAAAATAGGCAGTGCAAAACCTGAAGATAATTCAAGCTATTATGCCGTAAATTTTTCAGGACTCCCTGAAGATTATATAATAGTTCTCACATGGAAGGAGATATACCCGGAGAAACTAGAAATCGAGGGTCTTTGCTGGTTTCAGGAAGATTTGAGAGTCTGGGAGTCAATTCTTGAAATTAATTCAGCAAGCAAATTAACTTATCGCACATTCCCTGAAAGAATCTCGCCCGAACATGAAGAGATTGACGACAATCATATTTATATTTGGCGGCGTATAAATATAGATCCTTACACGAACGAGGGAGAAATTGCAAGACTTTCACGCATGGGAGCAGCTTTCAGTGTCAAAAAAGGTAATTCAGGACTCGCGCCTATGTTGAGAAATGTAGAAGAAGTTGACTCGATTCCCCTCCCGATAAAAAAATTTACTCCTAAAAGTTTAATAGCATACTTAATGAAGCAGCCGGAAATAAATTTAGCTGAAAGTCTATCTCCCCGCAAAATTCCGGATTCAGGCGAATGGACCCGCGCAGAAAAAATTAAACTCGCAAGATACTGGCTTTCAGGACAAAAAATTAATGCCTCGTTAGCTTGGCTAATCCCGTTTGAACCTGATGATAACACGCCTTTATGCGAATCAATTTTTTATGATCCCGTCTTGCATGTTCAGGGCGTTAAAGATTTTGAGTTCCATAATTTGGACGATCCTAGATTATTAACGGGAGCAAAGATTTACACAGTCAGCAAGGAAAATAAATTAAATCCCCGCCGATTGCCTTCGAGTTCATATACTGAGAATAAATTAACAGCTGTAATGAATCTCAAATTAGACAATGACGCAAGATTGAGCGGCACAATACGTGTAATTCTCAAAGGCGGATGGAGTGCTTTATTACTCGGTGATAATCCAACGGACGGAACAGCAAGAGGGGCTTTGCTCTCACTATTTCCGGGGCTTACGAATTATAATAATGTCAAGCTGCAAAAAGTTAAGGGGACTCCAGTAATAGTATTCAATCTCGTGAATAAAACGGGAATTTCAGGCGGCGGAGTTCGTTGGCTTGCTATGCCTCCTGTGTTTGAGCCTCAGACGGTGAAAAATTTAGCGGGTAAAGATTCACCCATTGAATTATTATTCCCGTTCATGATTGAGCAGGAAATTAATATAGAATTCCCGAAAAACGGCAAACAGGCTTTAACGACCGGCAAAACTCCGAGAAATCAGGACAAAATTAATTATTCTGATGAGAGCAGGAGCAGATTACACAGTTTTGAGGCATCAGCAAAATTTGTAGTTAATTTGCAGACTATCACGGCGGGTAATTTAGCTTTACTGCAAAGATGTATAGATCAGTGGCACGCATTCTCGACCCGAAATATACCGATAAAATAAGAGAATATTTACAGAAGGTGTTAAATCATGAAATTTTCAGGTGAAAATCAGGCAGTAATAAATCTAAATCAAGCATTAAGGGACGCTATAAATTTACTCGGAGTTGAGAACAGCGACGCAATTTTTGAGACTCCCCGCGATCCTGAACACGGCGACAGGGCAGCAAGTACAGCATTAAAGCTCGCAAGAGTCCTGAAAACTAAGCCGCTTGATATAGCAAATAAAATCGCAGAAAATCTTAAATCCGACGTAATCGAAAATATAAACGTTGCTGCTCCGGGATTTGTAAATATATTCTTGTCTAAAAATTTTTACGCTCAAGCAATCACGAGTATATTAAATCAGGGCAATTCTTACGGGGCTGTAAATTTAGGCAGTAATAGGCGCGTTCAAGTTGAATTTGTCAGTGCGAATCCGACCGGGCCTCTTCATATCGGACACGGAAGAGGGGCGGCAGTCGGTGATGTCGTTGCTAGAATTCTTAAATTTACGGGCTGGGATGTTCAGCGGGAATATTACGTAAATGATTCGGGCTTGCAGATTATGACGCTCGGCAAATCAACACAGGCGCGATATTTTGAATTACTCGGCCAAGTGTCAGAATTCCCCGAAAACGGCTACAAAGGCAGTTATATTTATGACTTAGCACAGGAAATTATAAATCTTGAGGGCAGAAAATTTTTAGACGTTCCCAGAGAAGAGAGTTTAGACTATTTCAAGACTTATGCGGCAAATAAAATAATGTCGGGAATTAAGCAGGATTTAGAAAATTTCCGGGTAAAATTTGATAATTTCTTCCCTGAAGGTTATTTACACGCAAATAATCTCGTTAATTCAGCAATGGAAGATTTGAAATCACGCGGCTTTGCATATGAGTCAGACGGTGCCCTGTGGTTCAAGACTGAAGACACTATAGGCGACGACAAAGACCGTGTATTAATCCGTGCAAATGGAGTCCCGACTTATTTTGCGTCAGATATTGCCTATCACAGAAATAAATTTATAACGCGCGGATTTCAACGGGTTATTGACGTATGGGGAGCAGATCATCACGGTTATATCGCACGAGTCAAAGCAGCAATTAAAGCAATGGGCAAGAATCCCGACGATTTCGATGTATTATTAATTCAGCTCGTGAATCTAATTCGTGACGGCAAATCTATTAACATGTCAACACGAGCCGGAGAATTTATCACGCTCAAAGAAGTACTTGACGAGGCCGGAGTCGACGCTGCCAGATTCTTTTTCCTGATGAGAAGGAGCGACTCGCAATTAGATTTTGATTTAGATTTAGCGAAAAGACAATCAAACGAGAATCCAGTTTTTTACGTGCAATATGCTCATGCTAGAATATCGGGAATTTTGCGGGAACTTGAGAAGCGAAATTTATTTATTGATGATAATGACTCAGTTAATCAAGAAATTTTTAACGAGAAAAACGCCCGTGAACTTGCTGATACACTTGCGAAATATCCCGATTCAATTCGTGAGGCATCGAGTCAATTAGCTCCGCAAGTCTTAACAAGTTATGTGCTGAATTTGGCCGGAGTCTTTCACTCGTTCTATAATACGAATCGCATAATAGACGAGCCCGATGAAAATATTGCGCTTGGCCGGGTAAATTTGATTAAGGCAGCAAAAATAGTTATTGCTTCATGCCTTGAACTCTTAGGAGTAAATGCTCCTGAAAGAATGTAGATAATGCCTTCATTCAAGAAAATTTTTATTATAGTGATTGCTGTATTATTAATTGCGATCGCGTTTACATATTACAGAATAGAACTCGATAGAATCTCACAAATTCGAGAGGCCATATCGCGCGGTGAAGTAATTTTACAGCAAAAAAAGGACAGTGTCAGGGACTATCAAGAAAAAGTTTCATTTTACAAGACTCAAGAAGGAGTCGAACATCTTGCGCGTGAACAATATAATCTAGTAACTCAGGGCGAGCGGGTTATATTGCTTAAGAGTCCCGACAATGAGCCGAACTTGAAATAAGAAAATCCCCCCTCTGACATACCGATAAATAAAAGCATGAAAGGGGGGAATAAATTTTTATTTGCCTGATAAGAAAATTTTCAGCAGCCACCACGGAATTAACAGCCAGCCAAGAAATATGCCTAATATAGCTCTGTGTGAAAAAATATTATTGCCAAATACAACTTTATTTGCCCATATTGTATTAGGTACTGCAAGATAACCGGCGACAACGTAAATAATTGATATTATGTCCATTTGTTAAGACTCCTGATTTTGACTTTGATTTTGACGCGATAAAAATTTTTTCATGTCATAATGAGTCATCACTGCGCATATAACGCCGCATATTGCCGCAAAAAATAAAAGCCCCTGAGCATCGCCGCCGCCATTTGGTACTGCTGAACCTAAAAGCGTAAATATCCCGAATAATACAGCGCAAATCCATAAAATTATTTCTGCTCTCTTCTTGCGCTTCCATGACATAAAGCCGCCTATAACAAGCAATACAGCACTGGCTATAATCACGAAAACAATAGCAATTACACCGGACGGCACTACTTCAGCACTAATAAGCACAAAAAGAGCTTGTAAAGCTGGCATAATTTCGCCGATTATTGCAATCCCGCCTATTATAGATAAAATAAACACTGCGATATTCATATATATATATACTCCTTTTTGTGATAATATTTTACTCAAATTTTATAGTGAGGGATTTACAAAATCGAATGCAAATGACGACCTTCAATTTAGCAAATAAGACTATTAAACGCCTTCAGACTATGTCAAAACGTTTCAGGAAAATACGCGCGCTAGTTCACGAGAATATAATCAGCTACATAAATGATTATAGAAATTTTCACGGGAATATTAACGAACGCAATGACGAATTAAGACGCAAATATTTATCTCGAAATAATGCGCTGATTTTACACGATGACGACTCTAAAATTTTATTTCATGTTAATGATATAGCAATAATCACAGGCTATGACGACTCGGCAATAACTAGAATGCTTGCTAAAATTGAACGGTCTGATAAATTCTGTGCTGGCTTGCTTGCAATTAGACACGAGACTAAATCAGCGAATAATAATTTAATTTATGCTTATGAGACAAAAATTTTTGATTTAATTCTTGATTACCGCGAAATAATTTATCTTGAAAGATTCAGGCGCGCGGGAAGTTCTGATTTTAACGAAATAATTAAATACTGGGAATATCTAAAAAATTTACAGGACAACGCAAATATTATGACAATTATAGAATCTAATCAGGAAATTCAAGACTCGCCCGTTCCGTTAATGAGCCTTCATAATATAATAAAATTAATCGGCAGCAAGTTATTCACGATAAAGACTGACATGATTTTTGCGATAATTTTTGCTTTAACATTTGCGCTTGCTAAGAACTGGCCGAACTTGATTCCCATTTTCGTAATAATTTCTTTAACTATTTTATTATCATGTGCCTTAATGCTAAGATTGCGGACTCCACGAACCGGCCTAATTTCTGATACAGGGGCAATAGCTGCACTTCTCGTGATTTTCTGGGGAGTAAATTTGACGCTCGATAACGGAATTTATACACCGGGCGGGACTGTGTTAAATCTTAAGGGTCAGCAAATAACTCTTAACGCAATAAGAGGGCGAGAAATGCATTTAGCTGATACTCCGCTGGCGTTTCAAGTTATACCGGAAAAAGAGGGCGAAATCAACGAAATTTTTTACAGCATAAATAAATCAGAATATAAATCAACGGGCTTTTACGAGTCTGGCTACCCGAAATTTTTTGTAAATATATATCAAGACTCAGGCGAAATTAATTTAAATATTAAATATCTCGATAATAACAACAAAGAACACGGGGATTTTGCGTTCAAATTTGATTACGAGCAGGAATATTTTAATGCAGGAAAAAATTTATTGCTGAATCGTGAAGATTCATGGCTGATTATTAATGATTTCTTAGGAACTACCAGCGTTGAAGCATATACAAATGACACAGTTAAAAGCATTGTTTACGGGATAAATACTCACGAGCCGGAAGAAATTTTTAATCTTGATAATCATAATAATAATTACTCGCAAATTTTCAGCACTCGAAATAATAATATAAAATTTATCAGCTCATATTTAATTTTTACGGACGGGACTTCTTCAGATATTAGAATCACAAATAATTATTTCTATAATGAGCCTGAACAGAAACAAGAAAATTTTTCAATAACAGCTGCGAAATATTAACGCTAAATCTCACACATAAGCGACGAGACAAGAATCAATGCCGCCCCTATAAGTCCCGTAAATGTAAGACTCTCACCTAAAATCAAACTCGACAAAATTAACGCCGTCAATGGGTCAAGATAACTCAACAGCGCAACCGTATGAGCCTTTAATTTCTCAAGTGAAGCAAAATATAATATATAAGCTATTCCCGTATTAATCAGGGATATAATAATCAGAAAAATTACAGCTTTCACTGACCATTCGCCCGAAAAAAATTCACCCGTCAATATCAAATATGGCAATAAAGCAACGGCTGAAAAAATTAGCTGTGTAATCGTCTTTGTGTAAACGTCAACGCCTGAAATACTTTTATTCATTATAACGACTAACGAATATAATAATGCTGACACGAGAGCGCATAATATCCCCCTGACATCATTTGAAGCAATCCCCCCAGAGTCAAGGACTCCCGAAATTAATATCATTCCGGTTAATGAGAGCGCAAGACATATAAATTTCTTCCCCGTAAAGCCTTCATTTAAGAATATTGCCGATAAAATTATTATCATTGCCGGACTTGTATAGCAAAATAAAGTCGCTACAGGTACACTCGTGAAATTATAGGACTCGAACAAGAACAGCCAGTTAATTCCCAGAAATGCCCCGCTTATTACAAGTTGTAAAAATGTCTTGAGTCCGACCCGCTGAATTCTCCCGCGAATAATGCACAATATAAATGACGCTCCTATTATACCCCGGCAAAACGCAATCAGGGCCGATGATAAATCTATTTGCCTGCGTAAAACTCCCACCGAGCCAAATATTATTATTGACGCAAGCAGCATGATTAAATATTTATTTTTACTTTGCATGATATATAAAAAATTGCGCCGTCCCTTTTTTATTCAAGCAAGAACAGCGCAAAAATTTTTCTCACTACTCTAATACATTCCCTAAATTCTCAGGCTTGATATTATGCTTCTCTGCGTAACCTGTTAATATTAGCGTTAATGCTCCGTCGCTCGTTACGTTGCAGGCTGTCCCGAATGAATCCTGTAAAGCAAATATCGTAAGCATTAAGGCCGTCCCAGTCGCGTCAAATCCTAGCACTCCAGTTATTAAACCTAGTGAGGCCATTACTGTACCGCCGGGGACTCCGGGTGCTCCGATCGCGAAAACTCCCAGCAAGACACAGAATAATATCATATTGCCGACTGTAGGGAATGAGCCGTATAAAATTTTAGAAATCGCCATTACAAAAAATGTCTCTGTCATAACTGAACCGCATAAATGAATATTAGCAAATAAAGGAATCCCAAAATTTACCATGTCATCACGCAGAGTCGGCTCGGATTTTCTTGCACACTCAAGAGCTACAGAGAGAGTCGCAGCACTTGACATCGTTCCCACTGCTGTCATATATGCGGGGCCGTAATTCTTGATTATATTAAACGGGTTGCGGCCTGAATATACTCCGGCAATAAAATATAATAATGCCATCCAAATAAAATGCCCGGCCATTACTATTAAGATTATCGCGATAAATACCGGAAATTGTTTCGTGATTGAGCCTTCATAAGCAAGCCCGCAAAATGTTGTCCCGATCAAGAAAGGCAGCACGGGAATCAAGAATCTTGATACTATGCTTAAAACTATTTTCTGGAACTCTTCAAGCAAGTTAATTACATATTTGCTCCTGTTCCATGCCGCAGCAAGTCCGACTGTTACAGCAAGCACTAAAGCAGAAATTACCGGCATTATTTGAGGTATAGCAAGCGCAAATAACACATCGGGTAAACTCTTCAGGCCTTCAACTTCTTTGACAATATTCAAAAATGGAATTATCGAATAGCCCGAAAAAGTCGCCGCAAATGCCGCACCGATTGATGACAAGTAAGCAATTATTAACGCTAAAATCAACATTCTTGACGCGTTACTGCCCAGTCTCGTTATTGACGGAGCTACAAAGCCTATTATTATTAACGGCACGCAGAAATTAATAAATTGTCCGGAAATATAACGCACTGTTACGACAATATTTAATATCGCCGTACAAATTGAGCTGCCATCAATAGAAGCTAGACCGAGTCCCGCTAAAATTCCTACAACTAGAGAGACTATTAACTTGAATGGCAATGAACTTGTGAAAGAATTATTATTACTCATTATAAAGCCCTCCCGAATATAAATATAAAAATTTTTCCTATATTATAGACATGAATCGACATTTACGCGCTCAATCATGACATTTAAAATTTCCTTGTCAGTCTCTTTCATGCCGATTTTGCCGATATAGCCCATATTCTTAATTGTGAGTTCTACATCGTCCTGAACAAATCCCTCGCCGCCCTTGAAATTTTCTTCATTCATGCTCATATAGTGAGCTAGTATAGCGGCATTCACTGACGAGGCAATTTTAGCAGCGCAACTCGGTTTAGCTCCATCACAGACAATCCCGCCGACATTAGCAAGAGTGTTCGTTATAGTTCGTCCCACTGAAGCAAAATCTCCGCCGGCCATATAAGTTATTGCAGCTCCAGCCCCCGCCGCAGCACTCACAGCCCCGCAAAAAGCAGAAAGAGACCCGATATAATGCTTTATATAAATAGATACTAGATTGCTTACTGTTAAGGCACGATAAATTTTTTCACGAGATAAACGCCAATTTTCTGCATATTCAAGAACGGGCATTGTTACCGTGATTCCCTGATTTCCGCTGCCTGAATTTATTATGACGGGAAGTGGACAGCCGCTCATTCTTGCGTCAGATCCTGCCGCAGCCCTAGCACATGCCGAGCTCCTTACGTCATTGCCCCAGTTCTCTAAAATTGTTTTGCCGACCTTTGCACCCCATTTGTTGTCGAGGCCTTCCTGTGAGATTCGCGAGTTATATTCAATTTGACGCGATAAAATTTCTTGAACGTCATTAATTTCGAGTTCGTTTGCAAATTCTATAATAGTTTTCAGGCTCATTTTGTGAGTGTCAAAATTTAGTTTTACTTGCGAGTCCTCTTCTTTGTGAGTAATACCCTTATAAATAATTTTGCCGTCTAACTCAATCAACGCTATATTTACATGATTATCTTGTATTATGACTCGTGAATTATGATTCCTGCCCTGTGCTTTGACTTCGATATAAAGATTTGGCACATCTTCAACTAGTGAGACATCGCAAAATTTCTCATGAACTAATTTTTTTGTGAGTTCCCGCGCCTTATCATTTACACCCGCTATTACTTCAAGTTCTTTTGTGTCATCGCCGCCCACTGTTCCGAGAATTGCCGCCGCCTCGATACCCTTTTGACCTCCTGAATTTGGCACGATTACTCCCTTAACGTTTTTAATAATATTTCCTGAACATGACACAAAAATTTTTATAGGCTCTTCTCCCAGTACTGACCGGGCTTTGGCTGCTGCATATGCTATTGAAATCGGTTCAGTGCAGCCCATTGCAGGCACTAATTCAGCTCGTAAAATATTTATATAATTCTCGTATAAATCCCTTGAAATCATGAAATTTTCTCCCCTCTCGATATAAATTTAAGCAAATTATCTCATTACACAAGGCAAAAAAAAATACTGCATAACATCATAATATAATGACGTACGCAGCAAATTTATTTAATTACTTGATTACGCTAATAATTCTTTATTCGCATAAATAACTGAACCTGCCTGACATGCCGGACAAATGCAAAACTTTTCGCCGGAGTCTTTTGCCTTATGACAATTTTTAGCGAGATTCATAGCTCCTTCTTCGCCAAAAAACTTTTTGCCCATATCTGACTCAGCAAGTGCTATAGTTTCGTCAATGCTGTTTACGCTGGATTCAAGACACTTGATTAATTTATCGGCCGAGTCTTTGTCCTGTGATTTGAGATAATTTTCTGCGGCGGCTTTAAGTTCGGCATTACATGAATAAGCGGCGATTAAGTCATTAACTTTTGCGATTAATTCTTGTTTAGTCATGATGTAAAATTCCCCTTTCTTGATAAATTGATAAATATTTTCTCAAGCATATTAGATAGTGTCGTCAAATAGTGTAAAATAATAAAAAACGAAGCAGAAGGGAGAAAGAAGATGGCAGAAAATTACAGACGACATGACATATCAGACAAAATGTGGGAGTTACTGAAACCTCATCTTCCAGGTAGACAGGG
>JAFSWW010000050.1 GCA_017444345.1 Synergistaceae bacterium
ATTTTATAACTACTATTACATTATTATTTTTAAAATTCCCGGCATAAGCACTACAATCAAAAATTAATATCACGCATATAACTAACAAAAATTTTTTAATGTTTATACATTGACTACTTTAATAAATAAATAAATTTCACGCGAGAATTATATAATAAAGAAAGATTTTGCGCGCCCTCTCTATATAAACTCTATAAAATTTATTGATTCAAGAATTCTTATCCGGCAAAAACTTTCTGAGTCTTCCTATAAATTTATGTTATGCACAAGAAAATTTTACAGGCTATCAACGTAAAAATCTATAAGCATGTATAATTACGAGAAAAATTAATATTATTATTAAGGAGGACTCAAGAATATATGCACGAAAATATTTTAATAATTAATTGCGGCTCACAGTTCACTCAATTAATAGCGCGCAGACTCCGAGAAATGAAGATACACAGCGTTATTCTTAACTGGGACGTAAAATCGTCTGAAGTTGCCAAACTCGCTCCCAAGGGCGTAATAATTTCAGGAGGGCCTGACAGTGTAAATGACTCTGACGCTATAACAATTGATCCCGAAATTTTGCGAGTCGGCTGTCCTGTGCTGGGAATTTGCTACGGTATGCAGTTATTAACTAAATTAACGGGCGGAGTCGTGAGTTCCGGGAATTCTCAAGAATACGGAGTAACTAATATAATTAAATCCGGCGATTCTGATTTATTGAGCAGTCAAAACGAGTTCAAGGCCTTAATGAGTCACGGCGATAATGTTTCAGGACTTCCGGCGGGCTTTGCTGCTACTTCACGAACTAAAAGCGGAGTTATTGCCTCAATCGAGAATAAAGCAAAAAATTTTTACGGCCTTCAATTTCACCCTGAAGTAATTCACACTGAATGCGGGAACGAGATATTAAATAATTTCGCTTTCAAGATTTGCAAGTGTTCAGGGGACTGGGATTTAAGCGACTGGGTAAATTCAACAATTAATAATATACGCGAGACAGTGAAAGACTCAAAAGTTGTCTGCGGACTCTCAGGCGGAGTTGACTCGAGCGTCTCGGCAGTTCTTGTAAATAAGGCAATCGGCGAAAAACTTTACTGCGTGTTCGTGAATCACGGTTTAATGCGCTTGAATGAGCCAGAGTCAGTAATCGAATCATATAAAGCACTTGGCCTGAATGTAATATACGTTGACGCGTCAGAAAAATTTTTGAACGAATTGCGCGGAGTTACTGACCCCGAACAGAAAAGAAGAATTATAGGCCGGTTATTTATTGAAGTATTCGAGGAAGAAGCTAATAAAATTTCAGGCGTGAAATGGCTTTTACAGGGCACGATTTATCCCGATGTTATAGAGAGCGGCAATAAAAAGGGGGCAGCACTCATTAAATCACATCACAACGTGGGCGGACTTCCTGAAAAAATGAACCTGAAATTATTGGAGCCATTAAGGGATTTATTCAAGGACGAAGTTAGAGAGCTCGGCAAAATTATAAACATGCCCGAATCTATAATCAATCGTCAGCCGTTTCCGGGTCCGGGTCTTGCTATTCGTTGTCTGGGAGAAATCACGAAAGAAAGACTCGATAAATTACGAGCAGCCGACGCAATTTTTAGGGAAGAATTAAAGCGTGCAGGACTCTATAATGACATTTGGCAGGCGTTTTGCGTGTTATTGCCGGTTAAATCAGTCGGAGTCATGGGAGACAGCAGGACTTATAATGAAGTTGTTGCTTTACGGGCTATTAATTCACAGGACGCAATGACGGCAGAATTCAGCAGAATAGATTATGACGTTCTTGACAAGGTCGCAAAAAGAATCTGCAATGAAGTCAACGGATTAAATCGTATAGTCCTTGATGTGACTTCAAAACCTCCTGCAACGATCGAGTGGGAATAGCTTCATTATCACGTTTTTTGCTTGAGGCCGGCGGGAGTAATAAGCTGTTATTATTTTTCTCGTCGGTCTTAGCTGATTCTCCATTTCCAAACGATGCGAGCAATTTTCTCCCGTTTATGCTTAATATCACGCTGTCATTGTTAATCTTTAAGACTCTTGCATTAATCGCCGGAATCCTTCCGCCCTGACGAATTATAACGCCTTTAGAGTTCGGCAAATCGATAACTGCAATTTTTTCACGCTGTGATAATAATATTGCTTTAACAGTAACTCTTAACTCTTCAGAACTTCCCGGCATTGTAATAACATCGCTGCTTTTAGGTAATGGCGAACTCCCCGGGGCTGTATCGGGTACATTCTCTGCTAAATAACTTGCCTCATCATTAAATAAACGCCTGTTCATTTCGTTAATTGAAGCTGCCAAGACCCGCCCGCCCTGCCTCATTGATATTAAAGCACGGACATTATTAGCAAGCTGGGTTATCTCGCTGTCATTCCGTTGTGATAACGATGCAATTTCAGTGAATGAGTCCTGATATAAATCTGCAATTCTCACGGATCTATAATAACTGAATACTGCCCAAGCAATTCCGAGCGCTAATATAATAAATGAAAGAATACGCAAAAAAGGTGCCGGGTCTTCAGTTCTTACACCTGTTACGCTCTCCCATAAGATTTCTAAATTTTTCCGGATTTCCATGTTAATATGCCGTCAATGTTACACTAGCAATAATAAATAATGCCGGAGCGTCCTTATCTTTCTGGAGCTTAAGCTGTGAAATTTTGCATACAGTAGGCATTGCCCGCCATTCACCGAGAAGATTTATAAAGCTGTAATAACCGCCTCTCAAAACGAGATCTATATTTTTATTGCTTTGACGGGTTGTGAGAATATTTACATCGTTGTTTTCTGCCGCATGCCTGACATGTGAGTAGAAATCTATAATATCTGTCGCCGGCTTTATAGTGTCGAGATTTAGACCGTTCAATTTTTCGAGGTTATTTTTTGTTGCTGTGAGTGCCTCTATTTCCGTAACAAGTCCCTCGCGCTCATATTCCGTCATGTCATACTCTTCACGTAAATTATTCAATTCGTGAACGTACCACCATATAATAATCCCGACGGCAAAACATAAAGCAATAAAGACTCCGGCAAGTGTAAAAATTTTTTTTTCGTCAATAATTTCATGCATTTATTAAATCTCCCTGTGAGCAAGACCAGTTATAGCAGTGATTGATTTTATCGGGCTCATCATAAGAGAACGAGTTACAGATAAGCCGATTCTTTTCGTAGCATTAAGAATCATTATAATATCTTCAGTAACTGACATGCTTAAATCCCCGTAGCCCGGACTAAATCTTGAAGTCATGAATTCACCGTGTTTCAATCCCGGCTTAATCTCGGACTCGATAAATGAATCGCAAATCTCATCGACTAAGACAGAAGCACACGAGTCAAGAGCGAGTCCGTCAAGCATATTTCTTTGCTGCGCGATATTAATCTGCCTGTCGACTTCAGCACCGAGAGTGAAAGCAAGTAAATAGCACTCATCAGAACGGGAAGTCAAACGCGCAATATTTTCACTGTAAATATAAGCTCCGGCCAGCTCGATTCCTCCATCAAAATGAACAATCGGGAAGCGTCCATAAACAAAACGGGGCATTATAAAATTTTCCAGCTTAGAGAACGCCTCCCGAACTGTATTAATTAATTCGTCATCATGAGAATCAGGCGGGACTCTCATATAACGCAAAGAATCCCGTATTAATTTATCGCTGACCGTAAAGTGCATAACGCTTTGTATATAACACTGAACGAATCCCCGCATCAATTCTTCTGACTGTGTCGGCCTGATTCATTGTGTAAAGGTGAATACCGTCAACTCCGCGCGCAAGTAAGTCTATAATTTGCTCGATTGCGTAGGCTATTCCGGCCTCTTTTACTGCTCCTGCGTGATGTCCGTATGCATCAACAAATCTGCGTACTCTTTCAGGCACAGAAGCACCGCACATTTCTACGACTTTGGAAATTTGACCCGCTGAAGTTATCGGCATTATTCCGGCTATTATAGGCTGAGTTATTCCCAGTGAGCGCGCTCGTTCTCTCCAATGAGCAAAAATATCATTGTCAAAGAATAACTGCGAGATTAAGCCCTTCACGCCGAGATCACATTTTTCTTTCAGGTGAATCAAATCATCATCAACTGAATTTGCCTCGGGGTGCTTTTCGGGATAACACGCAGCAAAAATATCAAACTCGTCGCCGAACTCATTTTTTATGAATTTAATTAATTCTGACGCATGATGAAATTCGCCTAAATCTGACTCGTCTTTGAGATCGCCCCGTAAAGCTAAAATATTTCTGACGTTATTTTCTCTGAGCCTGATTAGAATCTCCCTGATATTTTGCTTTGTGCTGCCTACACATGTTAAATGAGCGACTCCGCAGACGTTATATTTATTCTGAATGCCTGAAGCTATTTCTACTGTATTATCGCGGCTTGTTCCTCCTGCTCCGTAAGTTACGCTGATTAAATCAGGATTAAAGCTCACGAGGCTGTCAATTACCGCATAAGTTCCCTCAAGTCCGGCCTTACCTTTAGGCGGGAATATCTCGTAAGTATAGCTCGGCAAAAGTCTATCAAAAAAATCATTCATGAATTATTTATTACTCCCCTCATGAAATTTTCTAAATATTATGCTAACTAGCTAAAATTTTCAAGTTATATAATCAGCTTTTCGTCGGCATTCCGTTATCCCTGTTTTCTTCCCATGTGATAAAAGAGTGATAGAACACTTTATCATTATCATCAAGCCCGCGCGTTATCTCCGTTATATGAATATGGGACGCATGAACTTGTTCAAGCACGTAATTTACTGCCAACATCGGTTCAGTATGAGCACCGCACGTGTAAATATCTAAGGCCATATAATCTGCTTCGGGCCAAGTATGTACGGATAAATGAGACTCGCTGATGACTACTACTCCGCTGACTCCATTAGGCGGAAATCTGTTAAACGACACTGACCAGACTTGAGCATGTGCACGTCTTGCCGCTTCGGTTAAGATTTCTTGCAGCTTTGAAACTTTAGTGATAGTGTCATCACAGCCAGAAACTTCGACGATATAATGAACACCCTTAGGGGACAAAGTGAATCAGCCTCCTGAATCATGAAAATGATAAAATTATGTAAAACTCTAAGATTTTATCACAAAATATAAAATAGCAGACTCGTTATAATTACTCGTTATAAATCAAAGCCTGCTAAGTGAATAAAAATTTTATCGCGAATTTAAATGTTTCCTGAAAAAGTTTTCTAGTTCCCTGTAAAAATCAAATCTATTTTCTTCGTTCTGAAAGCCGTGCCCCTCATTATCTTTGACCATATAGACGACATCTTTGCCTGCTTTCTTGACCGCATTAACAATCTGATCCGACTCGGCCTTATTGACTCGCGGATCGTTTGCTCCCTGTGCTACAAATAGGGGGATCTTGATATTTTCCGCGTGAAAAACGGGTGAGACTTCTTCAAGCAATTTTTTATCTTTCACCGGGTCGCCTATCATTTCATACTCCATGTCAAGAAACGGCTTCCAATAAGGCGGGATACTCTCTAAGAGCGTGAATAAATTTGACGGGCCGACATAACTCACTGCGCAGGCGTATAAATTCGGCGTAAAAGCTGCTCCGGCGAGTGCTGAATATCCCCCGTAACTGCCTCCGTAAATCGCGAGTCTATTCTTGTCCGCTATACCCTGACTCACTGCCCATAAAACGCCGTCAGTTATATCATCCTGCATTTTGCGCCCCCATTCTTTAAAGCCAGCTTGCCAAAATTTTTTGCCGTAACCCGTTGAACCGCGATAATTAATTTGCAGGACGGCCAAGCCCCTATTTGCTAAAAATTGAACCTCTGAGTCAAATCCCCATGAGTCGCGGGCACTCGGCCCCCCGTGAGGTATTACAACGAGCGGCAAATCTTTAGAGTCAACTCCTACAGGCAGCGTCAAATATCCATGAATTAATAAATTATCGCGAGCCTTGAATTCTATAGCTTTCATGGGAGCCATATTATTTTCTTCGAGCCAAGGGGACAAATCAGCAAGTTTTGAGAGTGAATTATCTTCACGGTTAAATAAATAATATGTCCCGCGTGTTTTATCGCTATAAGTCCGAACTATAATTTTGCGTTCGTCATCGTCCATATCAGTAACTGCTACTTCATAGGACGGGAAGAAATCTTCTAGTGATTTTTGCAGCTCTTCTCTGTCTGAGTCAAAAAATTTATAGTGCCTTTTATCTGTCAAATAAGAGACTCCGGTTATAATTTTGCGTTTCTTAGAGTGCATTAATCCCCCCGCGTCGACTTCAGGATGCTCAAAAATTAAATCAAGAGTCTTATTTGAGTCGGGATCAAATGTATAAATTGCTGTCTTATCCCGGCTTAAGTTGCTTGCTACATACATTAATTTATTGTCATATGCGAACATTAAAGGCGAGAAATCTTCTTTAAAATTTGTAGTGATTAAAATTTTGAACTCGCCGGACTCTTCTGCTCTGTATAATAGGCTTGTATTGACTCCGTCTGTCTGCATTGCCGCGCGTAAATTCCCGTCGTGATCAGTCATCCAGCCTGTAATATTTCCGGGATTCTCGGCAATTAAAGTTAATTCTCCCGTGTCAATATCGCACCTGTAAACGTCAAAAACTTCGGGATTTCTGCGATTCATTTCGATTAACATGTGCCGCGGGTCGTCTTCTAAGTCGTCAACAATCTCGGCTCTAACTTTCTCAAACGGTGTCAAATCTCTTGCGTTATCTCCTGTTATGTCAGTGATATAAACGTGGTAATTCTCATCGCCCCCAGAGTCTTGAGCATAACAAATTTTGCTGCTCCCCTTCCAGAAAAAGCCCGATATATCCCGTTCAGCTGCTGAAGTAATGCGCTTTTCGTCCCCTGTTGAGAGATCCCGCACATAAACGTTCATTCTATGCTGCCAAGGCTTAAAGAATGCTAAATATTTTCCGTCGGGAGAAATCGAGAAGCCTGCATTTTCCGGATTCCTGAAAAAATCTTCCATAGGCAACAAAGGAGGCACTGAAGCAAAGACCGCAGCAGCCGGACAAATACACGCTATAACAAGCGCAAAAAACATTATTCTCATCATGTGAACGAGACTCCTTTCATGTTATGAAAATGTTTATTGATTGTATCACGTAAATTCTATAAAATATAAATCACCGGGATAAAATATTTCTGAAAGATTATAAATTATCGGGAAAATATAAATTTTACAGCTACATTTACAGCTACAAGAATTATTTATTATTTCAGTAACAGCAATGATTTACACGTTAAATTTTTTTGCTGCTGATAAATTTTTTACGGAGGCGATTCACTTGCAAGTTTACCCGCTGAATATCTCAAATTATAATGACGTTAAAGAAATCTGCTCGCGAATCAAGACAGATCCGAGGGCACTCGCTTATTTACAGCCTAAGAGTAAAATTTTCCACTTTTACTCAAAAAATATAGACTTCAGGGCGGCGGCTTTCTTGAAACAAGAGTCTTTATCGCGCGGAGCTGATACAATCGTTACTAAACATGTTATTGACTGTAAAGCAAACACAAGCGACGTGCTTATAATGGGTACTGCCTCACAGATAAAAAATTTACTGGCAAAATTAAACTCTATGGACTGCTGGGGCTTGAAAGAATTTCGCGAGAAACTTTTTAAAGCATTCACAAATATAAATATTCAAGAATTCACGATAAAATTACGCAATAAAAATTTAATTCTCAATCAAGACACAAAATTAATGGCAATAATAAATTTAACGCCTGACTCATTCTACGAACACAGCAGGATAAACGAGTCAAATATTTTAAATCAGGCTCAAAAATTTTTGTCAGAAGGCGCGGCGATTCTCGATTTAGGAGCGGAGTCAACACGTCCCGGGGCAAACGCAGTCACTCAGGATCAAGAAATTTCACGGCTTATTCCGGCGTTAAAAATTTTGCGCAAAGAATTCCCGGATATAATAATCTCTGTAGACACTTATAAAGCTAACACCGCAAAAATCGCAGTTAGTGAGGGAGCAGATATTATTAACGATATTAGCGGCTTTGCTTTTGATAATAACATGCTGAAAACTTTATCAGAATTAAATACGAGCTATATACTTTCACACACAGAAGGGACTCCGGGGAATATGCGCGATTATGAAGGCCACGAAAATATTATAGACGACTTAATAAATTATTTTGCCGGAAAAATTAACATTCTAAAAGAGTCAGGCTTCACGGGGGATATTATATTAGATCCGGGACTGGGATTTGCTAAATCTTCACGCGATAATCTTACAATAATAAAGCATATAGAGAGCTTGAAAATTTTCGGACTTCCTATTTTAGTCGGACATTCTCGCAAAAGATTCACGGGCGGAAGTTTGGCGGGGACTCTTGCTGTAACGAGTCTGCTTTCAGGGCGGGTGAGTCTCCTGCGAGTCCATGACGTTAAGGAAAATCACGAGGCTTTATTAATTGCTAAGGACGTGAACGAGTCAAATTTTTAGCGCGAAAATTTATATTTAACCTGAACAATAAAATATTTTATAAACATACATGGCACTGTGAGAATATAAAGTATACTAGGCAATCTAATTTTTAGTGAATTTATTAGACGCTTGACACATTGACCGCCCCCTGGGTGAATATAATGAGCTGAAGATATATTAATTTGTGCTAATTTATCAATGAAATCATGTATAGTAATGTCTTCTCCCCATGCACTTTTTAGATACATGCGCCAGTAAATTTTTTCGTGCTCTCTGCCTGTAAAACCTTCCCACGGCTTCCCGCTATGCATATGGACAACAGAATCTGAAATATTTTGCGAGAGGTCATACATATTAAATTTGGAGTCTAAAATTTTAATATCTCCCTTAAAAATTGCATTTATAGCGTCCTGATCTACATCTACAGTAGGAGTTATAGAATTATACTGTTTCTTCCATTGTATAACTCTTTTGAAAAAATTTCCGCCCGCGTTAATTTTCTTAATATTCATTAAGAGTACACCTGAATTAATATATTTTCTTTTATCAATACCGCATAATTTTAATTCTATATTCCGTACTGACAAATTAGAAAATTCATAAACAATTACATCAAGAACTCCGCCGAGAGACTTATTTTCTAAGTCAATATCCCATAATTCGCGTATATCAAGATTTACAACAATATCGCAATCAAGATAAATTGCCTTGTTTAAATTATTCAATATTTGCGGGATAAATGTTCTGTAGTAAGCAGCTATAGTTAATTTCTTGGAAAATTTTTTTACTTCATCTGTGAAATTATCACTATACTCTGTCATATCATGAAAATTTATTTCCTGCGAATATTTCTGTGCTGTCCTGATAAATTTTTCTCGGTTGTCTTGAGTCAATGTCTCGTCATGCAATAAATGAATTGTTACCGGGCTTGAAGTATTCTCAAAAATTGATGTCATTGTTACTCCTGCGTGCTGTGAATAAGTCCCTGAAGGATCGTGTACTGCTAGTGCTACGTGAATTCTTTCACCTAAATTTGGACATGCGTGCAGGTTGGGCGTTGGGCGTTGGGCG
>JAFSWW010000051.1 GCA_017444345.1 Synergistaceae bacterium
ACTATTCAAGAAAAATTTATAACTTGTTGACAAATTTATATCTCTCTGCTAATCTTATCACCGTTTTAAAAACGTTGGCACTCATTAATAACGACTGCTAAGACAAAAAATTTTTTAGGAGGTGAGTAATTAACAATGACAGAGAGACAATTAAGCATAATTTTAGCCGTTGTCTATGAATATATCATGACAGGAGAACCTGCGGGATCTCGTACTATCACAAAAAAATATATTCGCGGCTTGAGTCCTGCAACTATTCGCAACGAAATGGCCGATCTTGAAGAGATGGGATATTTTTATCAGCCTCATACATCTTCAGGAAGACTCCCGACTGCGAGGGCTTATAGAGTTTACGTTGACTCAGTTACAGCAAGAGCAAGACATCACACACACGAGGCCGATATAAGACGTGAGATTTTAGGCAGTAAAAGCGGCATTGAAGATCTGTTAAACCACGTTACCCACCTTATGGCAAGATTGACAAATTGTGTCGCAGTCGCAGCAGTTCCCAGTCTTGACGGAGCAGAAATTCAGCACATTGATTTAATGCTGATGGGCGGGAATAATGTTCTAGCTTTGATAGTTCTTAAGGGCGGGCTCGTACATCATTCACAATTTAATTTGCCCTATGAAGTATCGCAGGGAGTCCTTGAAGATTTGACTCGTAAAATTAACACAGTTGCATGCGGTCATTCTTGGAACGAGGTAAGAGGGACTCTTTATCACTATGTTCAAAACGAACTTGAAGAGGCCGAACTGTCATGCAAGGGAGCTATTAAGGCACTTGATAAATTTTTGACTGATCAGAATTATAAATTTTATTCGAGTGCAGCGAGTCAGATTCTTGATTTGCCGCATTTTCAGACTTTATCAAGATTGCAGGCAGTATTAAATTTGCTGGAACAGGAAAAGCCCTTAGCTCACATGATCGACAAGTGCAGGGAGTCAAAAGAGTTAAATATTTCTCTAGGTGAAGAGAATGAGGACGAAAGAATGTCAGATAATGCTATGATTTTGATTCCAGCTCGGCCAAGGCAGCAAAAAGCAGTACTGGGACTAATAGGGCCGCTAAGAATGGATTACGAGAAATCTATCAGCGTGCTTGAGAGTGTCGCGGAAATCTTAGACGAGGATGCGGAGGAATGATTTAATCTCATGGCAGAATTTGAACAGGAACAAGAAAATTTAACGCCTGAGTCAGAATCAATACAAGAACAGAAACAGGAAAATTTAACGCCTGATTTAGACGCTAAAATCAAGGAACTTGAACACGAACTCGCAGTATCACGAGCAGATTTCTATAATTACAGGCAGCGCACAATAAAGGAAAAATCCCAGACAAGACAGCGGGCACAGGAAGATGTAATAATTGAAATTTTGCCGGTGCTTGATAATCTTGACAGGGCATTAGAGTCAGCAAAAAACGGGGGGGATATTCTTTCAGGCGTTGAAATGGTACAAAGGCAATTTATTAATGTGCTTGAGAATTTAGGCGTTACTGCAATTAAATCAACTGGTGAAAATTTTAATCCGGCTTTACACGACGCTTCAGGCACTGAATTAACAGATAATCCCGAACTTGACGGCAAAATCATAAGCGAAATATTACGGGGTTATCGCACTAAAGAAAGAATTTTGCGGCCTTCACAGGTTACAGTTGGAAAAATGGCAAATTAGCAGATTAGCAAGTTATATAAATATATTATAAAAATGGAGGAAAAATTATCATGTCAAAGGTTGTAGGAATAGATTTAGGAACGACAAATAGCTGCATAGCAGTGCAGGAGGGCGATCAGACTACTATTATTCCAAATAATGAGGGTGCACGGACGACTCCTTCAGTTGTTGCATTCACAAAAGAAGGTGAAAGACTCGTAGGGCAGCTCGCAAAACGTCAGGCAATAGTAAACGCTGACAGAACTATAATGTCAATTAAGCGCGAAATGGGCACGGACTACAGAGTTACTATAGACGGCAAAAAATATACACCTCAAGAAATAAGCGCGATGATTTTGCAGAAATTAAAACGTGACGCAGAGGATTATTTAGGCGAACCTGTTACACAAGCAGTTATCACAGTGCCGGCATATTTCACTGATGCACAGAGACAGGCGACAAAGGACGCGGGGGCAATTGCTGGACTCGAAGTCTTGAGAATCATTAACGAACCTACTGCGGCATGTCTTGCTTATGGTGAAAATAAGAAAGATGAGCATAAAATTTTAGTGTTCGATTTAGGCGGCGGCACGTTTGATGTTTCTATTCTTGATGTCGGAGAAGGAGTCTTTGAAGTCCTTGCTACGGCGGGAGATAACAGACTCGGCGGCGATGACTGGGACAATAGAATCGTTGAATATATTGCTGAAAATTTCAAGAAGTCAGAAGGCATTGACTTACATAATGACAATATGGCCATGCAGAGATTACGCGAGGCAGCAGAGAAGGCAAAAATTGAGCTTTCAAACATGACCGAGACGACAATATCACTGCCATTTATCACGGCAAATCAGACCGGCCCGAAACACTTAGAGATGAAGTTAACTCGCGCTAAGTTCGAGGAAATGACGGTAGATTTACTTGACAGGACAATTAAGCCCACGCAGCGAGCATTAGAAGATTCGGGACTCAGAGCAAGCGAAATCGATAAAATTTTGTTAGTCGGCGGCTCGACTCGTATGCCCATGGTACAGAAAAAAATCGTTGATTTACTCGGCAAGGAACCCACTAAGGGCATTAATCCCGATGAGTGTGTTGCAGCAGGTGCGGCGATTCAGGGCGCAATTCTCAAGGGAGATCATAAAGATATAGTGCTTGTTGACGTAACGCCTTTAACACTTGGAATTGAGACTCTTGGCGGAGTAATGACAAAGATGATCGAGCGTAATACGGCAATCCCCGCGCAGCAGACTCAAGTTTTCACGACAGCAGCAGATAATCAGCCTCAAGTTGAGATCGCAGTCTTTCAGGGTGAACGTCCTATGGCGCAGGATAATGTCAAGCTCGGACAATTTACACTCGACGGAATAGCTCCGGCACCCCGCGGAATTCCTCAGATTGAGGTTACATTTAATATTGACACAAACGGGATTCTTAACGTTTCAGCTAAGGACAAAGGCACCGGCAAGGAACAAAAAATTACGATTCAATCTTCTAACTTGTCAAAAGAGGACATTGAGAGAATGAAACGCGACGCAGAAGCCCACGCCGATGAAGACGAGAAAAAACGCAGTTCCGCAGAAGCACGCAACGAGGCCGACGCAGCAGTTTTCGGGGCTGAAAAATTAATGAACGATCTAGGCGATAAGATGACTCCTGAGGAGAAGGGCAGAGTCAACACGAAAATTGACGCTCTCAAGAAAGCAATCGAGTCAGGCAATGAAGCTAATATGAAGAGTGCTAAATCAGAACTTGAGAAAACTATGCAAGAATTCGGCGCGAGATTATATCAACAAAACGCAGGAGCAGGAAACCCCGGCGCAAATTTCACGGGCGGCAACCCCGGCGCAAATAACTCAAGCAATAACGATAATGATACAGTTGACGCTGAATTTAGCGATAAGAATTAATAATTTAGCGTAAAAATTTATTCTCCCCTCTGGTAAATCAAGCCGGAGGGAATTTTTTTGCGTTTATGCTGTAAAATAATATAAAATTTTCAAGACTTTATTTATTATTATTATTTAAGAAGGGAATTATTTAATTGCACGATAAAATTTTACTTGAATCAGAAAAATTACGGGACTCAATGGTCGAGGCTCTTACGCGTTTATGCAGGATTCCGGCTGTATCACCTCAAAACGGCGGCACGGGCGAGTCAGCAAAAATTAACGAGCTTAGACTAATTATAGATTCGCTTGGACTCGATAAAGCATCGCTAAAACTTGAATTTGTAGAAGATCCTACCAGCGTTAGACCTTCTTTATTTCTTGAATACCCCGGCAGAAAATCACAGCGTATTTGCATTTTGACTCATGTCGATATAGTACCTGAAGGCGATCGAGCTTTATGGACCGTCGACCCGTTTAACCCGGTTATTAAAGGCTCAAGACTCTACGGGCGGGGAGTCAGCGATAACGGGAATGCTTTAATTGCGTCATTATTTGCCCTGAAAGCGTTAATTAATTCAGGCGTTGAACCCGAATATACTATTTTGCTTGCTTTCGTTGCTGATGAAGAAATGGGAAGTCATTACGGACTAGAGAAATTATTAGAACGCGAAATATTTAAACCTGATGATTTAATTATAGTTCCTGATTCAGGAAATGACGCGGGCGATTTCATAGAGACAGCGGAGAAGGCAAGACTCGCGCTTTCTTTCACAGTAATTGGCAAACAAGTACACGCCTCAATGCCTAATATGGGACTCAATGCCTGCAGAGTTGCAAATATGCTCGCTTATGAAGTAGACGAGGCACTGAATAAAACTTTTACGGAAAATGACAATAATTTTGATGTTCCCTATTCAACTTTTGAGCCGACAAGAAGACTCGCTAATGTCCCGAATACAAATACAGTGCCGGGGCGTGAAAGATTTGATTTTGACTGTAGAATTTTGCCGAGCGTTAATCTTGATGAAGTTATAGCACTCGTTAAAAAAATTTGCGATAAAGTATCACAAGAGACAGGAGCAGCTATAAATCTTGAAATCTCACGTGAAGACTCAGCGACTCCGACAAGTTCAGACTCTGAAGTCGTAAAATTATTAAGCAAATCTATTCGTGAAGTCCTAAAAATTGAGCCTAAAACAGGAGGAATCGGCGGAGGAACTTTCGCGGCACTGTTCAGACGTAAAAATATTCCCGCTGCTGTATGGTCTCAAGAATGCGACGGAGTTGCACACATGCCCGACGAATACACAGAAATAAATTATCTTGTGAATAATGCGAAAGTTTTCGCGCTTATGATGGCCGGGGCTTAGAGAAAAAAATTTTTGAGGAGCAATATTTATTAACGCACCCTCGATGACATAAAAATTTATAACTTGCGCAATAAATCATATAACATAGCGGCTGATTTTTCCCAGCTATATTTTTTCAGTACGAGATCGGCCGCTGTTGTTTGTACCGGGTCAGGTAAAATCGGCTCATAGGGATTAATATATTCCACGCTGTCTCCGTAAACCTCGTGCATTATTTCAGTATCAGAAACAAGGACTCTTTTAGCTCCTGCGCTCAATGCCTCAAGCGGAGGGATTCCGAAACCTTCATAAAATGTCGGGAAAATAAAGCCCTTACACTCACGCATTAAAGTTTTTGCCTCACTATCTGAGACATAACCGATTAATTTCATATTATTGGGATATTCAAAATTTAATCCATTGCCATAGACATTTTTATTTATTCCGCCTGCTACTGCGAAAATCTCATCAGGATATTTTTTTGCGGCTTGTGCCAGCCAGTTTAAATTTTTATTTGGCTCGATACTGCTAATTGAGAAGAAAAATTTTCCGGATTCAAGATTATATTTGCTTAATGCGTCATCACTATAGGGAATTCTTAAATAGTGCTGCCAAGCGTTAGGAATAACTGTAATTCTCTCTGGGGGGGGGGCAATATGATAATACTTCATTATTTCACGCTTTGAGAATTCAGAGACGGTAATAATTGCCCTTGCACGTTTCATTTCATTGGCAAATAAAAGCCTATACCAGAGCAGAAATTTTTTTGTAAGATCATGAGGGCGAGCCTTTATTCTCATGTCATGAATAACAACTATACCGGGTGAAATTAATGGAGCTGTATTGCATAAATTAAGAGAAATTGCGCCCTTTTTCTTCACATATATAGGGAATGAAATATGCTCCCATGCTCGATTATGCAATTTTCCTACACTTGTAACTTTGATATTCTTATAGTCAGGAACATTGACAGTTTCCGGAGGTATTGCGATCTCAAATTCATCAGGACTTGAGATATTATCGAGACCCATTACAAGCTCCCTAGAGTAACGCTGTGATCCTGTTAACCTAGCAGCAAGAAATCGTCCGTTAATTATTATTTTCTGCATATTTATATAAACCTCGCATATTTATAATTATTGATGATTATACTATTTTTTGCGCTTTGATGTTATTTTCTGCCAAAGTGATATATACTGCTCATGCAAAAATGACGGGTAATCAACATTTAAAGGCGGTCTCTCCCATTTATAAATATCGTGTTTATTTGTTAAATAACGCTTAAAATTTGCCGGTGTATCATCGTCGATTAATATAGCTTTATTAGATTCTCGCTGTGAGTCAAGAAATTCTCTAAATCCGTCTAAATTGCCGCTCTGCCAAACGTCAAAAGATTCGGGGCGTTCAACTTTTGCACCTGCTGCCATGAGTAAATAACCGCTTGAGCCTGATAAATCGCAAAATGTAATATCCTTCAAGACTTGGCCGACTAAAATCGAACTTGATAATCTTGCTTGAAACTCGGCGAGCCTTCTTTGATAATGCGGGTAATTCTGAACGTCCCATTCTGACAAGGCCGTCAAAATTCTTTGTGCTACAAATGGAATAACAGAAGGATCTGACAACGAATTTAATTTTACAGGGAAGGGCGAATATAAGCAGCGAATCACAAAATTTTTATTATTATTCTCGTCAATGCCGGCCGCTTTCAAATCACTTGAGTCAATCGCTATAATTCTTGAATCCTTCTCAAGTTCACGCAAAATCTTCCCTTTTTCAGATAATACTAACTCGCCGCTTGAATTCCAGACTCTTAACGGTATAACTTCAACTTCAGGGCCGCCTATAAAATTAGCCAGCAAAGCCAGCCACGGATGAGTTACTGCAATACGCAATTTTCCATTTTCACCCTCACCCGAATAGCTGACTCCGCCGGCAAATAATAAAATCATAAATATAATTGCAACTTTACGCGCCAAATCTGCCCCTCAAATCTTTAAGAATCAAATCCGCGACTTTTGCCTCTGCCCCTTTTCGAGTCCTGTCTGACTCAATGTGTTCAAATCCGTACATTCTGAGTCTTACTTCAAAAGTTGGAGCATGTGAAGGCCCCTTTGTCGAGATTAATTCATATTTAGGGAGCGGCATTCCGCGGGCTTGCAGCCACATTTGAAGATTTAATTTAGGATCAGGCCCCGCGCCCTGTTCTTCTGAGTCGCTCAAGAATAATTTTTTTATGACCCTTTCAGCTGAACCGACTCCGCCGTCAAGACACACCGCACCGAGTAAAGCCTCTAAAGCATTCCCGCAAATTGATTTAGGTAATTCGCCCGTCTTCATTGCGTGGCCGTGTAATAATAAATATGGGACTCTCAATGCCTCAGCCCTGCGATAAAGTGAGTCGCTCTTCACGAGTTCCGCGCGCATCCGTGTTAATTCGCCCTCGTTAGCATCAGGGTACATCCTGAATAACGACCTAGCAATTATAAAGCTCAACACAGAGTCGCCCATAAATTCGAGCCTCTCATTGTTATATGGCAGCCCGTACTCATGAGCAAATGAAGAATGACATAATGCCTCCTCTAACAACATTTTATCGTCAAAAGTATAGCCGAGCCCGTCTTCTAAAAAATTTATCTCGTGTTCGTCGAGTCTCTGTTTCTTTCTTAGTGCTTCTAAATCAAATTCATTCATTAAAGGCCGTATCTCCCAAAAGCTAAGACTCCATTATGACCGCCGAAGCCGAAACTATTTACAAGCAATCTATCAACCTTGCGATTTACCCCTGAACCGGTCGCAATATTTATATCGCATTCAGGATCCGGAGTCTCATAATTCAAAGTCGGATGTATAAATCCTTCTTCTATTGCCTGAAGAGACGCGATTACTTCAAGACCTCCCGCAGCTCCTAGACAATGGCCGATCATTGATTTAGTTGATGTTACAGTTATATTTTTTGCGTTCTCACCGAAAACTTTATTAATCATTCCGGCCTCCATTTTGTCATTTAAGCCCGTTGAAGTCCCATGAGCGTTAATATAATCGACTTGATTTAATTCCCAGCCTGACATTTTTAGAGCCTTATTAGTTGCATAGGCTGCTCCTTTTGCTTCAGGATCGGGGGCTGTAATATGTCCTGCGTCGCATGAAGTCCCGTAGCCCGTGAACTCTGCGTAAATATGCGCTCCCCTTGCAAGTGCGTGCTCTAACTCTTCAAGAACTACAACGCCCGCGCCTTCTCCCATTACGAATCCATCGCGATTTTTGTCAAACGGCCTGCTTGCGTGTTCGGGGTCGTCATTCTTAGTAGATAGTGCCTTCATTGATGCAAAACCTGCTATGCTAATAGCCCGTAATGCTGCCTCAGTGCCTCCTGAAATAATTACGTCCGCATCGTCGCGAATAATTGCGTGATATGCCTCACCCATTGAGTGCAAAGAAGTAGCGCACGCTGTAACAACGCACAAATTCGGCCCCTTAGCTCCTAAGACAATAGCAACATATGCCGTTGACATGTTACTAATCATCATGGGAATAAAATAGGGACTCACACGCCGCGAACCTTTTTCAAGCATGACTCTGAAATTATTAAATGATGTCTCGATTCCGCCCTGACCTGTTCCGATATAAACGCCGAGTCTATATGGATCTATACTTGTTAAATCAAGTCCGGAGTCTTCAACTGCGAGTTTTGCGGCTGCTACTGCAAATTGTATAGCTCTGTCTGATCTCTTTGCTTCTTTACCGGGCATGTATAAAGACGGGTCAAAATTTTTTATTTCAGCTCCGAACGTAATCGGACAGTCGCCTAATTCAAAAGTTGTTATCGGGCCGATTCCGTTTTTGCCTTCTCTGAGTGCCTGCCAGTAATCTTTTTTTCCAATCGCAATGGGACTAACTGGGCCTAAACCTGTAACAACTACTCTGCGTCTGCTCAAATAAAATCACTCTCCTAATAAATATATAATAAAACGGGGCAGGAAATAAGAATCCTCACCCCGCAGTAAACAGCATAAATTAATTAGTCTTCTACACCGATTTTCTCAAGTGTGTAGTTCATTGCCTCACCTACTGAAGTAAGTTTTTCGGCATCCTCGTCGGGGATCTCAATATCAAATTCTTCTTCGATTCCCATTATAAGCTCAACTATATCAAGCGAGTCAGCTCCGAGATCTTCTACAAATGTTTTTTCAGGAGTTACCTGATCTGCTTCAACGTCAAGACGGTCAGAAACTATTGCGACCAATTTTGCGAGTACTTCGTCTTTCTTCATAGCTATTAAATTCACCTCCTTAATATAATTCACCGTATATATACATTAAATCATTGTCATTCCCCCGTCAACTGCGAGGACTTGACCTGTTATATATGAGCTGCTTTCACCTGCAAAGAAAATCACGGCTTTTGCTACTTCTTCCGGACTTCCCATTCTTCCCGCCGGTATAGATTTGAGTATATCAGCTTTTATCTCAGGTTTCAAAATTTCCGTCATAGAAGTCTCAATAAATCCCGGTGCGATTGCATTTGCCGTGATACCTCGTGAGGCATATTCGCGGGCTGTTGATTTAGTAAAGCCTATTATACCCGCCTTTGACGCTGAATAATTTGCCTGCCCTGCGTTACCAGTTAAGCCGACAACTGACGAAATATTTATGATCCGGCCGAATTTATTTTTTGCCATGTCTCTAATAGCTGATTTCGTGCAGTTAAATACAGAATTTAAATTTGCGCTTATTACTTGCTGCCACTCTTCGGGCTTCATTCGCATTAAAAGATTGTCGCGGGTTATTCCGGCATTGTTTACAAGTATGCTCACTGACTCATTAAAGAATGATTTTATAGCCTTAAACATTTCTTCAGTCTGAATATAATCGCTTACATCAGCCTGAAAAATTTCGCATTTACGGCCAAGATTAATTATTTCGTCTTTAACGTTTTGAGCCGAGTCAATACTCTTACTGCAATTTATAGCCACGTCAAAATTATTTTTCGCGAGTTCGATTGCTATGGCCCTTCCGATTCCTCTTGATGCTCCTGTTACTAACGCCAGCAAATTATTTCACCTCCATATTAAATAATAATCACAAAATTTTTTACTCACTATGAATGCGAGACAAACCCCTAAACCCGTTTTTTTGCTCACAATAACGTAATTGCTATAATGATTCCCGAATCTTCTCTAACTTTTCAGGAGTCCCGCCTGATAAAACATTTGCGCCCTTCTTGCATTTCTTGATTAGTCCTGAAATTACTTCACCTGCGCCGAGTTCGATAAATAATTCAATTCCTAAATTATCAGACATATATAAAACGCTATCTTCCCATAAGACCGGGCTAAAAGTCTGCTTATATAAAAGCTCTCTGATTATATCAGGATTCTTGACTGGCTGCGCGTTGAAATTCGCAATAATATCAAATTTTGACTCGTTCCATGAAATTTTTTCAAATTCGAGTCTCAATTTTTCCGCCGCTGACTTCATATATTTGCTATGAAATGGAGCACTGACACTCAATTTTACAGCACGTTTTGCACCGAAATTTTTTGCCTGCCCGATTGCTTTATCAATATATTCACTCAATCCGGAAATTACTATTTGACCGGGTGAATTAAAATTTGCCGGGCTTATTTCTCCGTCGGGTGCTATGCTTTCACACAATTTTTTGACATCTTCAGACTTTGCACCGAGTAATGCAGCCATTGAGCCGACTCCTTCAGGTACTGCCTCCTGCATAAACGCGCCTCGATCACGCACGAGTCTTACTGAATCAGAAAATTTTAACACTCCTGACGCTGTCAACGCCGTATATTCGCCTAAACTATGTCCGGCAGCACAAACGGGATTTATATTTGCGCCTAACTCATGATTTAACGCACTCAAAGCAGCAAGACTCACGGTCATAATTGCGGGCTGGGCATTGCGGGTCAAAGTTAATTCATTTTCCGGCCCTTCAAAGATTAAGCGAGTCAAGTGAAAAGATAATGAGTCATCGGCTTCTGAAAAAATTTCACGAGCTGATTTAAACGAGTCATATAATTCGCGGCCCATTCCTACAACTTGCGAGCCCTGACCCGGAAAGCATAAAGAGTACTTCATTTCTTCACGTCTCCTAAATTCTGCAAAATTTTTTCCGCCTCAGTGAACATATTTTCTATAATAGTTTTTGCGGGCAATATGTCATTTACCATCGCGGCACTTTGTCCGGACATTAACGATCCCCATTCTGTGTCGCCGTCAACAACTGCAGCGCGTAATTTACCCGTTCCGAGTGCTTCAATTTCTGACGCGGGGGCATGTTCGGATTCTAGTCTCTCAAATTCTGCCGTTAATTTATTGCGTAGACATCTTACAGGGTGGCCGAGACTCTGACCTGTTATAGCTGTACTTCTGTCGCGAGCGTCAATTACTGCCTGTTTATAATTCGCGTGGACTGTGCACTCATCGCAGCAAATAAAACGAGTTCCGACCTGCACACCCTCAGCACCTAAGGCAAAAGCAGCAACTACCCCGCGCCCGTCAACGACTCCGCCCGCACAAATAACGGGAATCTTCACAGCCTGCGAAATTTGAGGAGTCAATACCATTGAAGTTAATTCGCCGATATGTCCGCCCGCTTCCATTCCTTCAGCAACAACAGCGTCCGCGCCTTGACGTTCGACTCTTTTTGCTTGAGCCACTGACGCTATAACAGGAATTACAACCGTTCCAAGAGGCTTTAAACGCTCTAAAACTTTTCCGGGACTCCCTGCTCCTGTAGTAACAACCGGGACTCTTTGTTTAGCAGCAACTTCTAAAGCGTCATTTGCAGTCGGGGACATCAACATAATATTTAGACCGAACGGCTTATTATCATGAATTAAACTTTTTGCTCTGATAACTTCTTTCTCTAGTATATCAGGCGGTGTATTAGCTGCGGCAATGATTCCGAGTCCTCCTCCGTTGCTGACTGCTGCGGCGAGATCTGCATTTGCTACCCATGCCATTCCGCCCTGTATAATTGGATATTTCGTGCCTAAAATTTTGCAGACACGATTATTTTCTCTCAGTAGCATTATTTCACCTCCGAATAAAATTTATATTTCATTGCTGATTAACTCTGCGGCGTTCTCGTTTATAAAATTTCTTGCTGCTGATATTGCGCTTAACACAGCGGGAGATTTTGAACGTCCATGAGCTTTTATTACTGCACCCTTCACGCCTAAAAGCGGCGAGCCGCCGTATTTCTCGTAATTAAATCTTGCCCATAATCTTTTAACAACGGGAGCTAATAATAACATGCCTGATTTTGCGATTAGAGATTTATTCACTTCATCAACTAACAAATCTTTTAGAGCCTTCATTATTCCTTCTCCGAGTTTGAGCGCGATATTTCCTGTGAATCCGTCGCAAACAATAACGTCCGCGCTGCCTCTGACAATATCATTGCCTTCAATATAGCCCTGAAAGTTTAAATTTTCTTTCTGAGTGATTAACTCTCTCGCGCCTAAAACTGTATCATCGCCCTTGATTTCTTCAGTACCATTTGAAAGCAGTCTTATATCAGGATTTGTCACGCCTAAAATTTTATGTGAATAAATATTGCCCATTAATGCGAATTGCAATAAATTTTCAGGTTTACATCTGACAGTCGCTCCCACGTCAAGCATGAAAGAAATTTTTTCGACTGAAGGAATCGGCACTCCTAAAGCAGGCCTGTCAATTCCGGGTAAACGTCCGACAACTAAGACTCCGCCGGAAACAATTGCGCCTGTACTTCCTGCACTGACACATCCCTGAGCATCGCCGCTTTTTACCATTTCCATAGCGACTCTCATGCTTGAGTCTTTCTTTTTCCTGATAGCATTTGCCGGGTGTTCGTCGGGGTCAATAATTTCGCTGGCCTGTTGAATATGAATTCTTGAATGAGGCTCAAGACAGGATTTAATTTTTTCAGTGTCGCCCGTTAAAATTATCTCGATGTCTTGAAATTCTTGACAGGCTTTGACTGCTCCGGCGCAAATTTCTGCGGGTGCGTTGTCTCCTCCCATTGCGTCAACTGCGATTGTAATATTACTCAATTTTTCACCTTCTTTGCGTTTATGATTCGGGAATTTCTACGATAAATCGGCCTACAAAGATTTCTTTATCGCCGACTTTAGTTCTTACACTGACAATTTTTTTGCCTTCGTGATTGACTCCGACTTTTGCACGAGCTACGAGAATATCACCGACTTTAGCATGTCCCTTGTATTCGCCCCGCATTGAGTCAATTATTACTCCTGCAGCCTGAATAACTTCAAGAGCTATAGAACTTGCCTGCGAGTAAATATAATTGTCGCTGATAATATCCGTGAATTTTACGGCCATTTCTCGTGCGGTCTTGAGAACAGATAAAGCCCACTTGTTAGGTTCGAGTTCTAAGAGTTCGCCTATTACTTCGCCGGGATTTAATGACTGCAATTTATTTATAGCGGACTCGGCCATTGTCTTGATTCGCTCACGAAGTTCAGGCACTCCCATTAATGCACGGTCAAGACGGACAGTACTTACACTGACATTTAGATTTGAAGCTAGTTCGCTGTCTGTAATCATGGGATTAGATTTGATTAACTCCGCGAGTTTCTCCTGCCTTGCTTGGCGGTCGTGTTTATAATTTAGCACCTGATAATAATACCTCGTTATAAAATAAATTTTGCAAAGTATATTTGCTGTGTGTTAATTAGTCAAGTTATAATATCCCGCGAAAATTTTTTTATTCATGCAAGCCCGTTTACTTTATTGAGTATTCGCTGCGTTTATTTCTGTCAGTTATTGCTATAATATTTCACGGAAAATTTTTTATTTTATGGAGGTCTATTCATGTATAAATTTTTTGCTGCTATCATGGCAATATTAATAATTTCGTCGTGTTCATTTGCTGATGATAATAAAGACTTTTACGCAAAAGAGATTGACGACGTAATTTTTTCGCGAATCAAGGGCAAATCCTATAAAGATAACTGCACAGTGCCGCTAAGTGAATTAAGATATTTGCATGTTTTACACGTGGGCTTTGACGGAGAGACTCACGAGGGCGAAATAATTTGTAATGTCTCAATAGCTGAAGATTTGCTTGATATTTTCAAGAATTTATATGACGCTGAATATCAAATCGAGAAAATTAGACTCGTTGACGAGTATAACGCCGATGATGAGTCTTCAATGAGAGATAATAACTCGTCATGCTTTAATTTCAGGTTCATATCTCACACAACAAGAGTGTCAAAACATGGCCGCGGCATGGCAATAGATATTAACACTCTCTACAATCCCTGCGTCAAAGTAGTAGACGGGAAGTATTTTATTGAGCCAGCAACTGCCGGAGATTATATTGACAGGACGAAAAATTTTGCTCACAAGATAGACGAGAATGATTTATGCGATAAACTTTTCACCGAACACGGATTTGAATGGGGCGGCCACTGGAAGAGCTTGAAAGATTATCAACATTTCGAGAAATAATTTTATTGAGGGCTGTATTAATGAGCTGTAAACACGAAAATATAATCAAAAAATTTCAGTTGATGATTAATACAAATGATTATTCACTTGCTGAAGAATTAATTTCAAGCGATGCTGTTTTCCAGAGTTTGACATCTCCCGAACTTCTTCATGGCGGAAGGGGTTATCTTTCTGTTGTGGAATTTATGCGGAAAAGTTTTCCTGATGTTCACTGGGAAGTAGAAGACATTGCAGCAGAAAATAAAAAAATTGCTGTGAGCTGGATTTGTTCAGGAACACATGAGGGTGTTTTTATGGGAATCCCTCCGACTGGGAGAAAATTTTCATTCAGGTGTATGAACTTTTACTATTTGAATGACGATGACAAGATAATAAAGGATATAGCAGCGCAGGGAATAGCCGGACTGTTTGAGTCGCTCGGTATAAAGAATTAAATCCGCCGCCGACGGGG